>JAYRLF010000102.1:7113-11444 GCA_041905385.1 Allosphingosinicella sp. | reverse complement strand
GCATCGGCCCAGCCACGGGAACAATCGAGACGCTGAAGCGCCGCGCGGACTATCTCGCGGCGAATGGCGGCCGGCGCGTCGTCATGCCGGCGTTCATCCTTCAGGTCCGGCCGCGCGGTGACGGCGATCCCAGGATCCGGCTCGGCATCACCGTCTCCAAGAAGGTCGGCAACAGCGTCACCCGCAACCGCCTGAAGCGCCGCTTCCGCGCCCTCGCCGGCGCGGTCCTGCCCGAATCGGGGATCGCAGGCGCCGATCATGTCCTGATCGGCCGCGCCGGCCAGGTCGAGCGCCCGTTCGCCGCGATGGTGGAGGAGCTCAGGAAGGCTCTGACGCGAATCCAAACCCAATCCGTTCGGGCTGAGCCTGTCGAAGCCCCTTCCTCCTCTTCCTCACGGAACAAGGACAAAAAAGGGCCTTCGACAGGCTCAGGCCGAACGGATGGGAGTGCTATCGCGTGATTGCCCGCCTCCTCATCCTGATCGCGCGTGGCTGGCAGCTGGGGCCGTCACGAATTCTTCCGCCAAGCTGTCGATACACGCCAAGCTGCTCGGCCTATGCAATCACGGCGCTTTCCCGCTATGGCGCCGTCCGCGGAAGCTGGCTTGCGCTCAAACGACTGCTTCGTTGCCACCCCTGGGGGGGATCCGGCTACGACCCTGTGCCAGAAAAAGAGGGGCCTAGGTGAACGAGAATCGCAACATGATCCTCGCGATCGTCCTGTCGGCGATCGTGCTGCTCGGCTGGAGCCTGATCACCGAGACCTGGTTTCCGACGGCCAACCCGCCCGCGACCAAGATCGAGAAGGGGCGCGAGGTGCCGGTCGCGCAGCCGAGCGCCGACCCGGCCGCCGATTCGCCGCGCGCCATCCGCGACCGCGCGATCGTGCTCGGCGAGACCCAAAGGGTGCGGATCGAGACGCCGCGGCTGGCCGGCTCGATCAACCTTCGCGGCGCCCGGATCGACGATCTGCTGCTGACCACCGAGCGCGAGACGGTCGGCCGCAACGCCCAGCCGATTCGCCTCTTCTCGCCGGCGGGCGCGCCCGACGCCTATTTCGGCGAGTTCGGCTGGACGCCGCAGGACGGCCTCCGCGTTCCCGACGCCAACGCCGTCTGGCAGGCGAGCGGCAACCGCCTGACGCCGTCCAGCCCGGTCACGCTCAGCTGGGACAATGGCCAGGGCCAGACCTTCCAGATCCAGTTCAACGTCGACGAAGCCTATCTGTTCACGGTCGAGCAGCGCGTGATCAACCGCGGCGCCGGCGCGATCGCCTCGCGGCCCTATGGCCTGGTCAGCCGGGCCGGCCCGTCGCGCGACATCGACAGCTGGACCGTCCATGTCGGCCCGATGGGCGTGTTCGACGGCGCCGCCGATTATGACAATGATTACAGCACGATCGCCGAGGAAGGGCCGCGCCGCTTCAGCAGCACCGGCGGCTGGCTCGGCTTCACCGACACCTATTGGCTCGCTGCCGTCATCCCGAATCAGACGAGCCAGGTCCAGGCCGAGTTCATGCAGAACAGCCGGACCCGCGCCTTCCAGGCCGACTATGTCGCGACCCCCAGGATCGTGCCGTCCGGCCGCGGCCATCGCTACGTCTCGCATTTGTTCGCCGGCGCCAAGGAAGTCGAGCTGCTCGAGACATATTCGGAGAGCCTCGGCACTCCGCTCGAGCAGGCGATCGACTGGGGCTGGTTCGAATGGTTCATGAAGCCGATCTTCTCGCTGCTGGTCTGGCTGTTCCACCAGCTCGGCAATTTCGGCCTCGCCATCATCGGCCTTACCGTCATCGTCCGGCTGATCCTCTATCCGGTCGCCCAGCGCCAGTTCGCCTCGATGGCCAAGATGCGCGCGGTCCAGCCGAAGATGAAGGCGCTGCAGGAGCGCTATGCCGACGACCGGATGAAGCTCCAGGAAGAGACGATGAAGCTCTACCGGGAGGAGAAGCTCAATCCGGTTGCGGGCTGCCTGCCGATCCTGCTCCAGATCCCGATCTTCTACGCCCTCTACAAGGTGCTGCTGGTCTCGGTGGAGATGCGGCACGAGCCCTTCTACGCCTGGATCCGCGACCTTTCCGCACCCGATCCGCTCACGCCGGTCAACCTGTTTGGCTATCTGCCGTTCACGCCGCCGTCGATCCTGGCGGTGGGCGTGCTGCCCATCATCGTCGGCGTGACGATGTGGATCCAGTTCAAGCTCAATCCGCAGATGCCCGATCCGGTGCAGCGCCAGGTCTTCGCTCTGATGCCCTGGGTGCTGATGTTCGTGATGGCGCCCTTTGCCGCAGGCTTGCAGCTCTATTGGGCGACCAACAACATCCTGTCGATCGCGCAGCAGCGCCTGCTCTATGCCCGCCACCCGTCGCTGCGCGAGCCGCTGCCGGCCACCGCAGGCGTGACCGGCGGGCCGGCCCCGCCAGCGCCGGCGACGAAGAAGAAAAAGTGAGCGAGGACGCCGCGGCAGGGCTGGAGGAGACCGCACGGAAGCTCTTTTCCGGCCCCGTCTCCTTCCTCAAGTCGGCGCCCGAGCTCCGATTCCTGCCCGAGCCGGTGCTGCCGGAGATCGCCTTTGCCGGCCGTTCCAACGTCGGCAAGTCGTCGCTGCTCAACCGGCTGACCAACCGCAAGGATCTCGCCCGCACCTCGAACACGCCCGGCCGCACCCAGGAGCTCAACATCTTCGAGGTCGGGCAGCCGGTGAGGCTGCGGCTGGTCGACATGCCCGGCTACGGCTTCGCCAAGGCGCCCAAGGATCTCGCCCGCAAGTGGCGCTATCTGGTCAACGATTATCTGCGCGGCCGGCCGGTGCTGAAGCGGGCATTGGTGCTGATCGACAGCCGCCACGGCATCAAGGAGATCGACCGCGAGATATTGAAGATGCTCGACGACGCCGCGGTCAGCTACCGGATCGTCCTCACCAAGGCGGACAAGATCAAGGCCAGCGAGCTCGCCGAGGTCGAGCGGGCGACCGCCGAGGAGGCCCGCAAGCATCCGGCCGCCCATCCCGAGATCCTGGTCACGTCGAGCGAGAAAGGGCTCGGCATGGACCGATTGCGCGCGGCAGTGCTAGAGGCGGCGCTGAATTAGCCCGTCACCCCAGCGCAGGCTGGGGCCCAAGCGGACTTGGTGACGGCTCGAACGCGGCTTGGATCCCAGCATGCGCTGGGATGACGATTGAGAGGGATCCGGGTGCTCAAGCTCATCATCGGCAACAAGGCCTATTCCTCCTGGTCCCTGCGCGGCTGGCTCGCCTGCAAGCAGTCCGGGCTGCCGTTCGAGGAGATCACGGTCCCGATGTTCGACGAGGCCTGGGACAAGCGCACCCAGGGCGACGAGTTCGCGCCGTCGGGGGGCAAGGTGCCGATCCTGTGGGACGACCAGACCGTGATCTGGGACAGCCTCGCCATCGTCGAATGGCTCGCCGACAAGACCGACAAGGCGCGCTACTGGCCGCGCGATGACACCGCCCGCGGCATGGCCCGCTCAATGGCCGCCGAGATGCATTCGGGCTACGCCAATCTCCGCCGCGAGCTGTCGATGAACGTGCGCAAGCAATTCCCGACTCCCGAGCTGGAGGAGCCGGTCAAGAACGAGATCATCCGCATCCTCGAGCTCTGGGCCCAGGCCCGCGCCCGGCACGGCAGCGGCGGACCTTATCTGTTCGGCGATTTCGGCGCTGTCGACATCATGTTCGCGCCGGTCGTGACCCGCTTCGTCACCTATTCGATTCCCGTCCCGCGCTTCGCCGCCGCCTATATGGAGACGATCCTCGACCAGGCCTGGATCAAGGAATGGATCGAGGCCGCCCAGGAGGAGCCCTGGGTGATCGAGCAATATGAGGCGTCGCCGGCCTAGGTGATGCTGTTATCCTCCCTGTCGCCGAAGGCGATGGGGAGGGGGACCATGCGAAGCATGGTGGAGGGGCCATTGGCACCGAGATAAGCCCCTCCACTGCGCTACGCGCGGTCCCCCTCCCCATGAGGCTTCGCCTCACAGGGAGGATAGAGCTCAATCCTGACCCGGCTCGGGCTGCTGCTCGTTGCCATATTTTCTGACGAACCGGCCGGTCGCGCCGTCCAGGTGGAGGTCGATGTCGGGATAATGGCAGTCGCTGGTCGCCACCTTGCCGACCGCGATGAAGGTGCAGGGCCGGTCGCTGCGGTTGATCAGATGGTGGCCATTGGCGACGCCCTTGGGGAAGGCGGCGCATTCGCCCGCGCGCATGATCGTCTCGCCGTCATTTTCGACCAGCACCGCTTCGCCGTCGAGCATGACCACGAACTCGTCCTCGCGCTCATGCCAAAGACGCTGGCTCGATATGCCGCCCGG
>JAYRLF010000102.1:0-7103 GCA_041905385.1 Allosphingosinicella sp. | reverse complement strand
TGGCCTCGGCGAGGCGGCGATAGTGGCGCTTGGCCATCGGCGCGGCATAAGGCGGCGGATAGCCGGTGCGATTGATCTGTTCGATCGCATCGAGGTCGAGTTTCGGCATGGCGTTCCTCCGGAAGCCGGTGCTAGGCGAGCCGCATGAGCCAATCAATCGATGCGATCGACCTCGCCAAGCGCCTCATCGCCTGTCCCAGCGTCACGCCCGCCAGCGGCGCGGTGTTCGACGTGCTCGAGCAGGCGCTCGCCGGGATAGGCTTCACCGTCCACCGCTTTGTCGAAGGCGGGCCGCCCGACGGCCCCGTCGAGAATCTGTTCGCGACGCGCGGCTCGGGCGGCCCGCATTTCGGCTTCGCCGGCCATCTCGACGTGGTTCCGGCGGGCGCCGACTGGTCGACCGATCCGTTCGTGCCGGAGGAGCGCGGCGGCCTCCTCTATGGCCGCGGCGCGGTCGACATGAAGGGCAGCATCGCCTCGTTCGTGGCGGCCGCAGCCGAATGGACCGATCATTCCGGCACGCTCAGCCTGATCATCACCGGCGACGAAGAAGGGCCGGCGACCTTCGGAACGCCGAGGCTCATGGATTGGATGGCCGAGCGCGGCATCCGGCCGGACATGATCCTGATCGGCGAGCCGACCTCGGAGGACCGCCTCGGCGACATCGTCAAGATCGGCCGCCGCGGCTCGGTCAACATGTGGGTGCGCGTGCCGGGCGTTCAGGGTCACGTCGCCTATCCGCACCGCGCCGACAATCCGGTGCCCAAGCTCGCCGCCGTCGTGCAGGCACTGGAGGCGATCCATCTCGACGACGGCAATGACGCCTTCCAACCGTCGAACCTGGAGATCACCTCCGTCTCGACCAGCAGCAACGCGACCAACGTCATTCCAGACCATGCGACGATCCAGCTCAACATCCGGTTCAACAATGAGCAGCGCGGCGCCGACCTGGTCGAGCTGGTGCGCCGTACCGCCGAGCAGGCCGCGCCCGGCGCGACGGTCGAGGCGAAGGTCTCGGGCGAGGCCTTCCTGACCCCGGCCGGGCCGATCTACGAGATCGTCAGCGCGGCGATCGAGGCCGAGACCGGCGCCGCACCGCGCCTCTCCACCCATGGCGGCACATCGGACGGCCGCTTCCTGATCGCGCTCTGCCCGGTGGTCGATTTCGGCCTGCCCAATGCGACCATGCACAAGCTGGACGAAGCCGCGGCGCTCGACGACATCGTCGCGCTTCAGCGCATCTACGGGCGGGTCATCCGGTTGGCGCTGGGCGAGACCTCCTGAGGATGATGTAGAGCGCGCCGGCGCCGCCGTGGCGCGGGTGGGCGTTTCGCACCGCCGCGATCTCGCCGGCGTGGCGCGAGGCGGCCAGCCAGTCGCCGACCGCGGCGCGGATCGCGCCCCGGCCCGATCCCTGGCGGCCGGCCGACGGCGCCTTGCCGGTGACCAGCAGGAACAAGCGGTCGCCGCGCTCGATCGCATGCCCGAGCCGTTGGTCGAGCAGCCGCCAGGCCGTGTCGAGATTGTGGCCGTGCAGGTCGAGAAAGCAGTCGGGCTGGACGGCGCCGCGGGCCAGCCGACGGTCCCAGCTTGCGTCGAGCGTCGTGCCGGGCTGCGTCTTGCGCGCGGCCGCTTTTGTGATCGGCGCAGGGCGTGGCCGCGGCGCCGGAGGTTCGGATGCACTCTCTGCCGGCGGCGCGGCGCGGCCCTCGATCGGGCGCACGGTCGCGACGACCTTGCGCCAGAGCGCGCGTTCGTCAGCGCTGAGCCGTCTGACCACTGGCCGCGATCCGCGCCAGCGAACCGCGCGGCAGCAGGATCAGGGCGCGCCCCCGGCTCGACATGCCGCCGGCAATCGCCGCCGCCTCGGCGCCGGCACCCCAGAAGGTGTCGAACCGATTGGCGCCGCGGATCGCGCCGCCGGTATCCTGGGCGACCCAGAAGCCGTTGGCGATCGGATTGACCATCTCGCTCAATAGCACCGGCGCGCCGAGCGGCACGAACCGCGGGTCCGCCGCCACGGACACGCGCGAGGTGACGGGGCGGTTGAGCGCGCCGAGCGGACCGGGCCCGGTCAGCTCGCGGAAGAAGACATAGCTTCTGTTCTCACGCATCAGCGCCCGCCCCTCTTCGGGATGGGCGCGAATCCATTCGACGATCCGCTGCATCGTCACCGGCGGCTGGACCAGGCCGCGCTCGCGCAGCAGCCGGCCGATCGCGACATAGTCGCGGCCGTTCTGGCTGGCATAGCCGATCCGCATCACCCCGCCGTCGGGCAGGCGCAGCCGGCCCGAACCCTGGATCTGGAGGAAGAAGAGATCGACCGGCTCGGCCGCCCAGGCGATCTCGAGGCCGCGGCCGGCGAGCGCGCCCTCCTCGATCTCGGTCCGGTCGTAATAGAGGACGAAATTGCCGGACTCGTCGATCCGGCCCCGCCCCGCCGCGCCGGTCTGCGGATTGGTCTCGAGCAGGTCGGCCGGGCGGCCGTAGATCGGCACTTCATAGCCCGGCGCGCGGACGCGCGATCCGCGGATCTCGGGCTCGTAATAGCCGGTCGCGAAGGCGGCGCCGTCGCCGACGATCGCCGTCTCGAAATGACGGGCGAAGAAGGTCGCGGCATCGGTCCGCGGATGCGCCGCGGCGGCCGCGCAGACGGCTTGCCAATCCTCGGGCCGGGTCAGTCCCGACGGATCCTGGCGGCGAAGGATCGCCGGACAGCTGATCAGGAAGGCGTCGAAGGCACGAGCCGCGCTTTCGGGCGAGAGACCCAGTGCCGCAATGGCCGGCCCGCTCCGTACGCCGGCAGCAAGGGCATTGGCGGGCGGCGGGGGCTCGACCGGCGCCGGGGTCGGCGGGGTCGGCGCGGGCGGCGTTGGCTGGGTCGGCTGGGGCGGAGGCTGGGGCGCGGGCGGAATCAAGCGCGGCGCGCAGCTGGCGAGCAGGACGAGCACGGCTCCGAGCGCAGCGTTGCGGATCGATTCGGACAGGGCCATGCCCTCGGCATAGCCTGCGTCAGTGCAAGGAAGAAGCCGGGTTAGGCGACGTCGTCGGTCTCGACGAGCAGCCAGTTCGGATCGTCGCTGTTGAGGTCGCGGCGGAAGGTCCAGACGTCGTGCGTCGGAACCGCGTCGGACAGCGAGCCGGCGACCAGCTCGCCCTCGGCGTTGCGGGTGACCGCGGCAACGAAGGCGTCGAAGCGCACTTCGATCTCGGCGACGCGGCCGTCGAGCTTCGCACCTTCGATCGCCGCGCGCTCAATCGCGACCAGCCGATTGTCGAGCGTGTGTCCGGCCGCCTCACGCTCCGCGATCGACGCCTCGAACGCCTCGCGCACCGACGTGTCGACCAGATAAGCAAGCTCCTCGCGGTCGCCTTTCCAGAAGGCCTCGAGGATCATGCGATAGGCCGCTTGGGCGCCCTCGACGAAACGGGCGACGTCGAAACCGGAATCTGCGGAAATGATGGCGCGGATGCCGGCAGCGGCGCCCTGCTCGAACGCATAGCCGCTCGGCTCGGGATTGGCAGCCGGCGTATCGGTCTTGGCGGCCGGCGTCTCGGTGGCAGGACTGGCCTCGGGCCGGGTCAGCGGCCGCTGCTCATGCCCGGTGCGCTGGCCGAGGACCGCATAGAGCCTCAGCCCCACGAAAAGGGCGATCATTGCGAGCAGCACGATACCGAAAGTCAAGCGAGCACTCCTTGGCCGGCCACATACATAAGCGCGATAGTGTCGCGTTTCAAATGCGCAATCCTAGGCAACGCTTGTGCGCGCCGGATGTTGCGCGCATCCGGCGCTCCTGCTACCCGCGCGCATTCATTGCGACGCTCCGCCTGGCGGATGGGACGCGCTCCATTTTTCCACAGATTTTCAAAAGGTTTCTGAAGATGGCCGAAGACGAAGGTGCGATCGACACGGGTGCGCTGCCGGGCGATGGTTCGGAGTCGCTGCCGCAGGTCGGCGTGATCGCGCAATATGTGAAGGATTTCTCGTTCGAGAATCCCAACGCTCCGGCCGTTTATCAGTGGCAGAGCCAGCCGCAGACCGATGTCCAGTTCAACATCGGATCGGCCTCGGTCGGCCAGGACCTCTATGAGGTGGTGCTCAAGATCGAGATCAGCGCCAAGGCCGACCAGGGCACCGCGTTCCAGCTCGAATTGCTCTATGCCGGCCTGTTCGCGCTCCAGGGCGTGCCCGAGGAGCAGCTCCAGCCCTTCCTGCTGGCCGAGGCGCCGCGGCTGCTCTTCCCGTTCGCGCGCAAGCTGATCGCCGACGCCACGGTCGAGGGCGGCTTCCCGCCGCTGCGGCTCGATCCGATCGATTTCGCCGGCCTCTACATGCAGGGCGCCGCCCAGCAGGCGGCCGCGCTGACCGGCGGCCAGGCCGGAGACGTGACGGGCCAGGCCTGATCGACCTATAGGGCGAACGGGGGGAATCTTTCCCGGATGAGCCTCGTTCGCTCCTTCTCTTCCGTCGGACTGCTGACCCTGGTCAGCCGCCTCCTCGGCTTCGTCCGGGTGATGCTGATGGCGCGGTTCCTTGGCGCCAGCTTCGCGACCGACGCCTTCCTGATCGCGCTGCGGCTGCCGAACATGTTTCGGGCGCTGTTCGCCGAAGGCGCCTTCGCCTCGGCCTTCGTGCCCTTGTTCAACAAGAAGGTCGGCGAGGAGGGCGGCGGGCTCGACCGGGGCCTGACCTTCGCCGAGCAGTCGCTCGCGATCCTGCTGCCCTTCCTGCTGATCTTCACCGGCCTGATGATGGTCTTCGCCGGGCCGGCGGTGCTGCTCATGTCGGGCGGCTTCAACGACGTCACCCCCGAGCAGTTCGCCTTCGCGGTCGAGCTGGCGCGGACGACCTTCCCCTATCTGCTGCTGATCTCCCTGGTGTCGCTGCTCGGCGGCATCCTCAACTCGCTGCACAAATTCTGGGTCAATGCGGCGGCGCCGATCCTGCTCAACCTGTGCATGATCGCGGCGATGCTGTTCTTCAACGGCCCCGCCGATGCCGACACGGCGCGGGCGATGGCGCTCGGCGTCACCTTGTCGGGCGTGCTGCAATTGCTCTGGTTGATCATCGCCTGCCGCGCGGCGGGAGTGACGCTGAAGCTGCGTTTGCCGCGGCTCAACGACGATGTCAGGCAGCTGCTGAAGCTGATCTGGCCAGCCGCGCTCGGTGCCGGCGCGATGCAGATCAACCTTCTGATCTCGACCATGCTTGCGGCGCGGTTCCTGCCGACGGGGTCGGTGACCTATATCGACAATGCCGACCGGCTGAACCAGCTGCCGCTCGGCCTGGTCGGCATCGGCCTCGGCACGGTGCTGCTGCCGACCATCGCCCGCCTGATCTCGTCCGGCGACGAGCGTGGCGCGCTCGACTTCCAGAAGAAGGGGCTGCAGCTCGCCTTGTTCCTGAGCCTTCCGGCCGCGGCCGCCCTGATCGTCGCGGCCCAGCCGATCATCCGCGCGCTGCTCGAATATGGCGCATTCGACGCCTATGACACCGCAGCCACCGCCGGCGCCCTCGCCGCCTTCGCGGTCGGCCTTCCCGCCTATATCTTGGTGAAGGTACTGACGCCGGGCTTCCATGCCCGCCAGGACATGAAGACGCCGCTGCGCTTTGCGTTGATCGCGATCGCGGTCAATCTGGTCGGCAATCTCATCCTGATCTGGCCGCTCGCCCATGTCGGGCCGCCGCTCGCCACCGCGATCGCCGCCTGGATCAACGTCTTCCTGCTCTATCGCAGCCTCACCGGCCGCGGCCATTTCGAGGTGGACCGCAGCCTCGTCAGCCATGTCGTGCGGCTGATCCTCGCCGCCGTGCTGATGGGCGTGTCGCTGCTGCTGATCAACCGGATGATCGCGCCCCTGCTCGCCGAGGGTTTCGAGATGCGCGTGATCGGCCTCGCCTTGCTGGTCGGCGGCGGCATGCTCGTCTATGCAGCCGCGGTCTTCATCACCCGCGCCTACACGCTCGCCGAATTGCGGGCCGTGCTGCGGCGCAAACCGAAAGGACAGAATAGCTGATGCGCGTCGTTTCCGGCATCCAGCCGACGGGCAATCTCCATCTCGGCAATTATCTCGGCGCGATCCGGCGCTGGGCGAAGATGCAGCACGAGATGGAGTGCCTGATCTTCCTCGCCGATCTGCACGCCATCACCGTCTATGCCGATCCCGCCGAGCTGCGCGCCAATGTCAACGGCATGGCGGCGGCGTTGATCGCGGCCGGCATCGACCCCGACAAGGCGATCCTGTTCAACCATGCCCGGGTCCCGGCGCATCCGGAGCTCGCCTGGATTCTCTCCTGCACGGCGCGGATCGGCTGGCTGAACCGGATGACCCAGTTCAAGGAGAAATCGGGCAAGAATCGCGAAGGCGCCAGCGTCGGGCTCTACGCCTATCCGATCCTCCAGGCCGCCGACGTCTTGCTCTACCAGGCGACCCATGTCCCGGTCGGCGAGGACCAGAAGCAGCATGTCGAGCTGATGCGGGACATCGCGACCAAGTTCAACACGGACTATGAGGTCGAATTGTTCACCTTGCCCGAGCCGCATATCGCCGAGACCGCGGCGCGGATCATGAGCCTGCGCGACGGCACCGCGAAGATGTCCAAGTCGGATCCGTCGGACATGAGCCGGATCAACCTCAACGACAGCGACGATGCGATCACCCAGAAGATCCGCAAGGCCAAGACCGACCCCGAGCCTTTGCCGGACAATGTCGAGGCGCTCGAAGGTCGGCCCGAAGCGCTCAATCTCGTCACCATCTATGCCGCATTGACCGATCGGACCGCCCAGTCGGTCACCGAGGAATTTGCCGGCAAGGGCTTCGGCGCCTTCAAGCCGGCGCTCGCCGACCTGCTGGTCGCGACGATCGCGCCGATCCGGTCGCGGCTGGCGGCGTTCGAGGCGGATCCCGCCTCGCTCGAGGCGATCCTGGTCGAGGGCTCGCGCAAGGCGGCGGAGCTGGCCGCGCCGACCCTGGAAGGCGCCTATCGTGCGGTTGGCCTGCCCCGGTGACGTCTGTCGTGTGTCCCGCTCACGCGGGATCGCACCGGCCCACTCCCCCACCCGGCCTCCCATAGCATAACCTGTCGTTGGGAGGCCGGGTGG
>JAYRLF010000101.1:10054-11445 GCA_041905385.1 Allosphingosinicella sp. | reverse complement strand
GTGCCGGTGCTCCGCCAGGTCCAGCGCCTGTCGCTCAAGGGCATCGCCGCCGGCCTCGACGAGCTGGTCGAGAAGGCGCGCGCCGAGAAGTTGACCGGCGCAGACATTCGCGGCGGCACCTTCACCATTTCCAACCATGGCGTGTCCGGATCCCTGTTCGCATCGCCGATCATCATCAATCAGCCGCAGTCGGCGATCCTCGGCGTCGGCAAGCTCGAGAAGCGAGTCGTCGTCCGCGAGGTGGGCGGCGTCGACACGATCCAGATCCGGCCGATGGCCTATGTCAGCGTGACAATCGACCATCGCGTGGTCGACGGACACCAGACCAATGCCTGGCTGAGCCGGTTCGTCGAAGTACTGGAGAACTGGCCGCGCGACTAGGCGGGATCGGCCGTGCCGGAGCCGAAGATCGCCTTACAGCGAGATGAGGAAGATGTACCCGGCCAGCGTGGCGACCGCGATGATTGCGCTCGCTATTCGCATGCGTGGCACGGCAATGGCGATCGCGCCGAGCAGCAGAAGCGCGATGCTTCCGAACAACGCGACCTCCTGCATCCGCAGCATGAACTGGGAGGTGGGGGCCGATGACCAATTTGACGCCAGGCCGATCAGAAAGAGAAGCGCCGCCATGGCGATGGTGAATAAGCCCCATCCTTGGGGCGGGACCGGCAGTGGATTTGGCGTTTCCGACACCAGCCCAGTCTAGCAATTCGTTTCACATTCGCAATGATTGCTGCGGACGTTCCCCTTTGCGGCAGCCCATTTCCACATTCGCGATCCATGTGTAGCGGATGAACGATGAAGGCGATCGTCGATCCCGTGAATGCTCTGGGTCTGGGCCTCGCCGAGATCCGAGCGCAATTTCAGGTGCCCGCCAATTTCCCGCAACCCGTGCTCGACGCGGCACAAGAGGCGGCGCGGCGAGCTCCGAGCCAGCATGCCAACCGCACTGGCTGGGACTTCGTCACGCTCGATCCCGCGACCTCGACCGACCTCGACCAGGCGTTCCGGATCGAGCGCAGCGGCGGCGACCTGCTGCTCCATTATGCGATCGCCGACGTCGACTGGTTCGTCCAGGACGGCGACGCGATCGACGCGGAGGCGTGGCTGCGCGGCGCGACCCTTTATCTGCCCGATGGCAAGGCCGGTCTCTATCCGCCGGCGATCAGCGAAGGTGCGGCCAGTCTGCTGCCCGACGGCGATCGCCCGGCGATCATCCTGTCGGTCCGGGTGCCCGCGGACGGCGAGGCCCGGTTCGAGGGCGCGGAGCGGGCGTTGATCCGCAGCCGGGCCAAGTTGGCTTACGACAAGGTGAAGGCTGCGGATCTGCCGCCGGATTTCGTCGCCCTGGCCGAACGCATCACGGCCGCGGAGACGCGCCGCGGCGCGAC
>JAYRLF010000101.1:0-10044 GCA_041905385.1 Allosphingosinicella sp. | reverse complement strand
GAGTCCGAAATCCGCAACGCCGCCATGTCGCTGGCCGCCAATCTCTCCGTCGCAGCGGCTTTGCTCGAGCGCCGCACCGGCCTGTTCCGGGTTATGGCCGAGCCCGACGCGCGGGCGGTCCGGCGGCTGAGGCATACCGCCGATGCGTTCGGGATCGACTGGCCCGGCAATGAAACCCTGTCCCAGTTCGAGCGCGGCCTCGATCCGGACGAGCCGAAGCAGGCGGCGATGATGCTGGCGATCCGCCGCGCCGGCCGCGGCGCCTCCTACCAGGCCTGGCGCGAGGGCGTGACGCCTTGGCATTCGGGGGTCGCCGCGCCTTTTGCGCATGCGCCCGCGCCGCTGCGCCGGCTCGCCGACCGCTACGTGCTGCGCGCCCTGCTCGCGATCGCCAATGGCGAGAAGCCTTCGGCGGCCATCACCGACGCCTTCGCCCGCCTGCCCGAGGTGATGGCGCGGGCCGATGCGCGCGGCGCCCAGATCGAGCGCGCGGTGGTCGACCTCGCCGAAGCGGTGATGCTCGAAGGACGGGAAGGGGAGACTTTCTTCGCCGTCGTCACCGACGTCGACGAGCGCGGCGCCCGGATGCAATTGTGTGCGCTGCCGATCGTCGCGCGGGTGTCGGCGCACAAGGTGGAGCCGGGCGACCAGCTCCAGGTGAAGCTGGTCGAGGCCGATCCGGCGCGACGATCGCTGCGCTTCGAGCGCATTGCCTAGCCGGACTCGACCGACCGCTTATTGCCGTCCATTCTGCCGTTCGTCGCGACGGGCGCCGCGACCCGGTGGAGAGTCTGTCTGGACTCCGGCCTTCACCGGGAAGCGTCGGCGACGGTCAGCTCTGCCGGTGCGATCCGCCCGGTTCGCTGACGCGCTCCAGCGCCATCTCGGCCGCGTCGGGCTCGCTCTGGCTGATGTCGCCGAGCGAGACGATGCCGACCAGCCGCTTCTGCCGGTTCACCACCGGGAAGCGGCGGACCTGGACGTCGCTCATATTGTCGGCGACCTCGTCGATGCTCTGGTCCTCGAACACGTAGAGCACCTCTTCGGACATCACCTCGCGGACTGGCGTGTCGGGACCGCGGCCCTGCGCCACCGCCCGCACCGCAATGTCGCGGTCGGTGATCATGCCGACCAACCGCTCGCCGTCGCCGACCGGCAGCGACCCGGCATCGCATTCGAGCATGAAGCGGGCGGCGTCGCGGATCGGCGTGTCCGGGTTCACCAGCTTGACGTCGTGAGTCATGCACTCGGAAATCTTCATGATACGCTCCTGGAAATCGGGGTCTCCCGCTTCCCGAACCGGTCGCGCGAGACGACGTTCCACCGGAGGCCAGCGCCTGTCCCGGCGCGGTCACGCCTTGCCGATTCGCGACTTATTGCTGGGGCGCGACCAGATCGATCTCGTAGAGCTGCGGCCAGTTCTTGCCGGTCACGAACAGCCGGTCGCCGGCCGCGTCATAAGCGATGCCGTTGAGCACGTCGTCGCCGCGCCAGCGGGCCCGCTGCGAATCGAGCTCGGTGAGGTCGATCCAGCCGGTGACCCGGCCGGTCTGCGGATCGATCCGCGCGATCATCGGCGTCATCCAGACATTGGCGAAGACCTCGCCATTGACCCATTCGAGCTCGTTGAGGCGCGGCACGGGGACATTGCCGTCCATCACCGCGACGCGGCGGCGCTCCTCCAGGGTGACCGGATCGAGGAAGCGCAGCTCGTGGGTGCCGTCGCTCATGATGATGTCGGTGCCGTTCTGGGTCAGGCCCCAGCCCTCGCCGCGATAGCGCCAGGCGCCGAGCCGGCGCAGCGTCCGCCGATCCCAGCGATAACCGACCCCGTCCTGCCAGGTGATGTTGATCAATTGGTCGCCCCAATTGACCAGGCCTTCGCCGAACAGCCCGTCGGGAATGTTGACCGATTGCTGCACCGCCCCGTCCTCGAGCCGGACTCGGCGGATCGTCGACCGGCCGATCTGGCCGGTGCTCTCGTAAAGCGCGCCGTCGAGGTAGAGCAGCCCCTGGGTGAAGGCGCGCGGATCGTGCGGATAGGTCGCGACGATGCGGAAGCCCCAGACCGGGACCTGCCCCGGCGTCGGCTGGGCGGCAGCGGCATTGGCCACCGGCGCGCTCGCCGGCGCCTGGCCGCAGGCGGCGAGCGCGGCAGTGGCGAGCAGCAGGCGCGGAAAGGTGCGCATGACGGGATTAGAACCTTTCATTCTCCGCAGTTCAACGTCAGCGTCTCGGTCCTGGTTTGGTTGCGGAACTTGACCGTGACGTCGATCCGCCCGGCGCAGCCGGCATCGGGCAGCCAGAGCGGCGCATAGGCGCGGCCGGCTTCCGAGGTGAACAGGTCCGGAAATCGGCGGTCGGCGAGCACGCGGCCGCGTTCGTTGCTGGCGGTGACGCGCACCGGCGATTGGATGCTCTGCTGGCCATCGGTGCGGAGCTCGGCGACGATCAGCAGGTCGTTCGCCGGCTGCCCGGCCTCGCCGCCGCCGGTGACGGTGTTCCAGGCGGCGAAGTCGCGCGGCGGCGAGATGTCGTCGGAAAGCTGGCCGCTATGCTCGTAGAAGAGATGCATGCGGATCTCGCCGAGCTCGACCGGCACCAGCGGCGTCGCCTGCGCGGCGGCAAGCAGGAGCACGGCCAGGCTCATGCCGGTTGCCGCACGCGGTGCCCGCGCAAGGCGAGGATGCCGATGAAGCTGAGCAGCGAGGTCGCGGCGAGATAGAGGCCGACCAGGGTGAGGCCGCCGCGCTGCGCCAGCCAGACCGCCGCGATCGGCGTCATCGCGCCGCCGATGATGCCGGCGATGTTGAAGCTCAGCGAGACGCCGGTGTAGCGCACGCGCGCGGGGAACAGGCTCGGCAGCCAGGCGCCGAGCGGGCCATAGACGAAGCCCATCACGAACAAGGCGAAGCTGAGCCCTGCGAAGATCGGCCACAGGTTCGGCTCGGCGAGCGCGGCCGGCAGCGAGATGCCGGCGACCGCCGCGGCGACGCATCCCCAGGCGAGGACGTTGCCGCCGCTGGTCCGATCGGCCCAGATGCCGGCGAGGACGATGCCGACCGCCATGAAGCAGATCGCGCCCAATTGCATGGTCAGGAAGGCCTGGCGGTCGATGCCGAGCGTGGTCGTGCCGTGGCCGAGCGCGAAGGCGGTGGCGAGATAATAGACGGCGAAGCAGGTCACCGCGCCCATCGTCCCGAACAGGGTGCCGCGCCAGTGATCGCGGAACAGTTCCGCGATCGGCACGGTCGGCGGCGGGCCGTGCTCGAGCATCGCCGCGAAGGCCGGAGTCTCGCTCAGCTTCAGGCGTACCCACAGGCCGATGCCGACCAGGACGATGCTGAGCAGGAACGGGATTCGCCAGCCCCAGGCGAGGAATTGCTCGCCGGTCATCAAGGTGCCGAGCAGGAGGAACAGGCCGTTGGCGGCGATGAAGCCGACCGGCGCACCCAATTGCGGCACCATGCCGAACCGGCCCTGCCAGCCGGGCGGAGCATTTTCGACCGCGAGCAAGGCGGCGCCGCCCCATTCCCCGCCGAGGCCGAAGCCCTGGCCGAAGCGCAGCAGGCAGAGCAACGCCGGCGCGATCCAGCCAGCCATCGCGTAGGTCGGCAGGAACGCGATCAAGAGCGTCGACCCGCCCATCAGCAGCAGCGAAGCGACCAAAGTCGATTTGCGGCCGATCCGGTCGCCATAATGACCGAATGCCCAGGCGCCGACCGGGCGCGCCACGAAGGCGACGCCGAGGCTGGCATAGGAGGCGAGCAATTGCACCGAAGGCGAATCCGCCGGGAAGAAGAGCGGGCCGAACACCAGGGCCGCGGCGGTCGCGTAGATATAGAAATCGTAAAATTCGACCGAAGTGCCGACCAGGCTGGCGAGCAGAATTCGGCGATGCTGGTGGTAGGGCGAGGACATGGCGGGACGATGGCCGCAGGCGCCGCCTTCGCCAAGCGGGAAAATCAGCTTCGCTTGTCGACGACGCGCTGCGCCTTGCCGAGCGAGCGGGGCAGGGCGCCTTCCTCGCACAGGTCGATCGTGACGCTGATCCCGATCCGGTCCTTGATCCGCTGCACCAAAGCGGCGCCGTCGCGGACCGCCGCATCCCGATCGGCGTCCGGCCGCGCCTCGACGCTCAAGGTGACGATGTCGAGCCGGTCAGGCCGGCTGAGCTCGATCCGATAATGCGGCGCGAGCGCGGCGCAGCCCAGGATCAGCTCCTCGATCTGGCTCGGAAAGAGGTTGACGCCGCGGACGATCAGCATGTCGTCGCTGCGGCCGGTGATCTTCGCCATGCGTCGCATCGTCCGCGCCGTGCCCGGCAGCAGCCGGGTGAGATCGCGGGTGCGGTAGCGGATGACCGGCATCGCCTCCTTGCTCAGCGAGGTGAAGACGAGTTCGCCCTCGGCGCCGTCCGGCAGCACCGCGCCGGTCTCGGGATCGACGATCTCGGGATAGAAATGGTCCTCCCAGATGGTCGGCCCGTCCTTGGTCTCGAGACATTCCTGGGCGACGCCCGGGCCCATCACCTCGGACAGGCCATAGATGTCGAGCGCGTCGAGCCCGGCCGCCGCCTCGATCTCGGCGCGCATCGCCTCGGTCCAGGGCTCGGCGCCGAAAATACCGATCCGCAGCGACGAGGCGGCGGGATCGAGGCCCTGGCGGCGAAACTCGTCGATCAAGGCGAGCATGTAGCTCGGCGTCACCATGATGATGTCGGGGCGGAAATCCTCGATCAGCTGGACCTGCTTCTCGGTCTGGCCGCCGGACATCGGAATCACCGTGCAGCCGAGCGCCTCGGCGCCGTAATGGGCGCCGAGCCCGCCGGTGAACAGGCCGTAGCCATAGGCGACATGGACCTTCATTCCCGGACGGCCGCCGGCGGCGCGGATCGAGCGCGCGACCAGCCCCGCCCAGGTGTCGATGTCGCGCTTCGTATAGCCGACCACGGTCGGCTTGCCGGTGGTGCCCGACGAGGCGTGGATCCGCGCGAGCTCCTCCTGCGGCACCGCGAAGAAGCCGAACGGATAAGCGGCGCGCAGGTCTTCCTTCGTGGTGAAGGGGAAGCGCGCGAGATCGTCGAGGCTGGCGAGATCATCGGGATGCACGCCGGCCGCGTCGAACTTGGCGCGATAGGCGGCATTGCCGCGATAGGCATGGTTCAGCGACCAGCGCAGTCGTTCGAGCTGGAGGGCGCGAAGCGCGTCCTGCGAGGCGGTTTCGATCGGGTCGAGTTCGGCGCTCATCACGGCTCAGCGGTCTCACCCCTTTTCGAGTCATCCCGGGCTCGACCCGGGATCCATGAACGTCGGCCGACGAGATCGACATGGCTGGGTGTTCATGGATCCCGGCTTTCGCCGGGAGGACTCTATTTGTTGACCCATTTCCAGACGGCGTGCGGGTGATCGACCATTGCGTTGTGAGACGCGCCGGCGATCGATTGCGCGTCCGCGTCGAAGGCGCGCAGCCGGCCGACCGAGATCATATGGTCATGTTCGCCGCAGGCGAGGCTGACCGGGCAGGCTGCGCCGGCGACCAGCGCGCCGAAGTCGAATGCACCGACCTGGAACGCGCGATTGTCCATCGCCAGCCGCCAACCGCCCTCGGTCTCGCACACGCCGCGCGCGAGCAGGTCCGGGTCGCCCGGCGCGGCGGCGAGTCCGGATGCCTTCCGATAGGCGTCGAGCGCTTCCTCGCGTGTCGCGCAGATCCGCGGCGGCCGTGCCGCGATCACGTCCATCCGCGCGCGCTCTTCGTCGGTCCAGTCGACCTTCACGCCGAGCGCGAGGACGCGTTCGAACCCGTGCGTGTGGTCGCCGCCGGCCATGGCCAGTGCCAACACGCCGCCGAGCGAGTGGCCGAGCAGAGTGATCGGGTCGCCGGCAGCTCTGTCGGCGATTGTCTCTGCCAGCCGCGTCGCCTGGTCCGCGACGGCATAGCAGTCGAGCCGTTCCGATCCGCCATGGCCGGGCAGGTCGATCGCCAGCCAGCGGCCGTCCCAGCGCGGCTCGGCCAGCATGCGTGACCAGACGCCCGCGGTCGCGCCCATGCCGTGCAGCAGCACCAGCAGGCGATCGCCCTGGCCGCCTTCGAAAGCCGCCAGCCCGCCTGTCATGGCTGATTCATCGTCATCAGTTCGTAGGTCGCCACGATCTCGTCCTTCTGGTTGAACACCTCGACCGCCCAGCGCACCTCGCCGCGCTCCTCGTCGCGGACGCTCTTCGACTTGACCGTCAGCTCGACCCGCATCGAATCGCCCGGGTAGAGCGGGGTCAGGAATCGCAGCGTCTCGAGCCCGGTATTGGCGAGCACCGGGCCCGGCGCGGGATCGACGAACAGGCCCGCGGCGAAGGAAAGGATCAGATAGCCATGGGCGACGCGGCCGCCGAAGATCGGGCTCGCCTTGGCCGCCTCGTCGTCCATATGGGCGTAGAAGGTGTCGCCGGTGAAATGGGCGAAATGCTCGATGTCGGCGAGCGTCACCTGGCGCGACGCCGTCTTCAGCGTGTAGCCGATGTCGAGCTCGGAAATGCGCTTGCGGAACGGATGGACGTCGCCGCCCGGCTTGGCCGCCCCCGGCAGCCATTGGCCGATCACCGCCGACAGCATGTCGGGCGAACCCTGCAGGGCGGTCCGCTGCATATAATGCTTTACCCCGCGCACCCCGCCCATCTCCTCGCCGCCGCCGGCGCGGCCGGGGCCGCCATGGACGAGGACGGGGAGGGGGGAGCCGTGCCCGGTCGATTCCTTCGCGCTGGTCCGGTCGAGGATGACCATCCGGCCGTGATAGGCACCGGCGCCGAGCACGAAATCCTGCGCGACGGCGCGGTCGAAGGTGAACAGCGACAGCGCCAGGCTGCCCATGCCGCGATTGGCGAGCGCGATCGCATCGTCGAGGTCGTCATAAGGCATGATCGTCGAGACCGGTCCGAACGGCTCGACGTCGTGGATCGCGTCATTGTTCCAGGGATCGTCGGAGCGCAGCAGGATCGGCTCGATGAAGGCGCCGTTGCCCGACACCGGCGAACGGTCCGGGTCGCCGGCGACGATCCGCGCCGACTTGGCGAGCTCGGCGACCGCCTCGCGGACCGAGCGCAATTGCTCGGCGCTGGCGAGCGCGCCCATCTGGACGCCCTCCTCGCGCGGGTCGCCGATCCGCACTTTGGCGAGCCGATCGGCGAGCGCCGCCTGGACCGCATCGAGATGCTGGGCCGGCGCCATGGCGCGGCGGATGGCGGTGCATTTCTGCCCCGCCTTCACCGTCATTTCGCGCGCGACCTCCTTCACGAACAGGTCGAATTCGGGCGTGCCCGGCCCGGCGTCGGGGCCGAGGATCGAAGCGTTGAGGCTGTCGCGCTCGGCGACGAAGCGGACCGATTCCCGCGCCATCACTGGATGCGACTGCAATTTCATCGCCGTGGCGGCCGAGCCGGTGAAGCTGACCACGTCCTGCAATGTGAGATGGTCGAGCAGGTCGCCGGTCGACCCCATGATCAGCTGCAGCGCGCCGGCCGGCAGCACGCCCGATTCGATCATGATCCGGAACGCCGCCTCGGTCAGGTAGCCGGTCGCGGAGGCGGGTTTCACGATCGCCGGCACGCCGGCGAGCAGGGTCGGAGCGAGCTTCTCGAGCATCCCCCAGACCGGGAAGTTGAACGCGTTGATATGGACGGCGACGCCCTGAAGCGGGGTGAAGACGTGCTGGCCGACGAAGCTGCCCCCCTTGGACAGCGGCTCCATCGCGCCGTCGATCAGCACCCGGCCGTTGGGAAGCTCGCGCCGGCCCTTGGAGGAGAAGGAGAAGAGCGTGCCGGCGCCGCCCTCGATGTCGATCCAGCCGTCGCCGCGGGTCGCACCGGTCGCATAGCTGAGTTCGTACAGCTCCTCCTTGCGCGCCATCACCGCATTGGCGAGGTCCTTCAGCATCCAGGCGCGCTGATGGAAGGTCATCCGCCGCAGCGCCGGACCACCGACCTTGCGGGCGTGGTCGAGCATGGCCCGGAAATCGAGGCCCGCGCTGCCGGTCTCGGCGATCACGTCTCCGGTCACCGCGCTGCGCACCTCGGCGAGCGCGCCATCGCCCGCAACCCACTGGTCGGCGGCGTAATTGAGCAGCTTCAGAGTTTTCATCGCATACCTCCGATGCGATCTATGCGATTGACCGACCGATCGGTCAACGAATTGCTCGCGGCCTCACCGGCCGGTAAAGTTCGGCTTCCTTTTTTCCATGAACGCCGCCACGCCCTCGCGATAATCCTCGCTGAAGCCGAGCTCGCGCATCGCGTCGCGCTGCGCGTCGAGTGCTTCGTCGAGCGACTGGCCCCAGCTCGCCCGGATCAGGCGCTTGATCTCGCCGAGGCCACGGGTCGGCCCAGCGGCGAAACGCTGGGCGAGGCCGTCTACCTCGGGATCGAGCATGTCCTCGTCGACCGCTTTCCAGATCAGGCCCCATTCGGCCGCGCGCTCGGCGTCGATCGGCTCGCCGGTCAGCGCCAGGCCCATGGCGCGCGCCTGGCCGAGCAGGCGCGGCAGGATCCACGTCCCGCCGCTGTCGGGGATCAGGCCGATCGTCGCGAAGGACTGGATGAACTTGGCGGACCGCGCGGCGATGACGATGTCGCAGGCCAAAGCGATATTGGCGCCGGCCCCGGCGGCGACGCCGTTGACCCGCGCGATCACGGGGATCGGCAAGGAAGCCAGGCGGCGGATCAAGGGATTGTAGCGCAGCTCCACCGACTCGCCGAGATCCACGGTCTCGCCCGGCGCGACTGCCCGGTCGCTGAGATCCTGGCCGGCGCAGAAGCCGCGGCCCGCACCGGTCAGAATCAGCGCGCGCGCGCCGCCAAGCCGTCCGAGCGCATCGGCGACCTCCTCGTGCATCTGGATCGTGAAACTGTTGAGCCGCTCCGGCCGGTTCAATGTGAGCCGGGCGACCCCCCCTTCGAGCCTGAGCTCGATCGTTTCGTAATTCTGCATGGCCCGCCCCTAGCAGCACCTCTCCCCTTGTGGGAGGGGGAGTGTTAGTGGCGTCGCCATGACCGAACCGGACAGCCTCGCCCGCGCCATTGCCGATTCCATGCTCGCCGCCGAAGGCACCGGCCCGGCCTGGGGCGTCGAGATCGAGGAGGCGCGCGCCGGCTATGCGCGCATCCGGATGCGGCTTCGGCCCGACATGCTCAATGGCCACGGCATCGCCCATGGCGGGATGATCTTCGCGCTTGCCGACACGGCCTTCGCTTATGCCTGCAACGGCCGCAACGTCCGGACCGTCGCCGCCCAGGCTTCGATCGTCTTCCTCGACCAGGCCAAGGACGGCGAGCTGCTGGTCGCGGAGGCGGAGGAGGCGACCCTGGTCGGCCGGTCGGGTGTTTACAATGTCGCCGTCCGCGGCGAGGACGGCCGCTTCATCGCCGCCTTCCACGGCTATTCGCGCAGCCTGGGCGGACCCGTCATCGGAGAGACTGAATGACCGAAGCCTTTATCTGCGACGCCGCTCGCACCCCGATCGGCCGCTATGGCGGCAGCCTCGCTCATGTCCGCGCCGACGATCTCGCCGCGATTCCCATCAAGGCGCTGATCGACCGCAATCCGGGCGTCGACTGGAACGAGGTGGACGACGTCATCTACGGCTGCGCCAACCAGGCCGGCGAGGACAATCGCAACCTTGCCCGCATGGCCGGCTTGCTCGCTGGCCTTCCCGACGTCTCGGGCGGCGTCACCCTCAACCGCCTCTGCGGGTCTGGCATGGATGCGGTGGCGATGGCGGCGCGGGTGATCCGCGGCTCCGAGGCGAACATGATCATCTCCGGCGGCTCCGAGAGCATGAGCCGCGCGCCCTTCGTCATGGCCAAGGCGACCAGCGCGTTCGACCGCAATGCCGAGATGTACGACACCACGATCGGCTGGCGCTTCGTCAACCCGAAGATGAAGCATGCTTATGGTGACGACACGATGCCGAGCACGGCCGAGAATGTCGCTCAGGACTTCCAGGTCAGCCGCGCCGACCAGGACGCCTTCGCGGTGCGCAGCCAGGCTCGCGCC
>JAYRLF010000544.1:0-2121 GCA_041905385.1 Allosphingosinicella sp. | reverse complement strand
GGCGGCATAGCCCTTCATCAGCATGTTGAGCGCGGCTTTGCTTGACGAATAGAGCTGCCAGCCGCCGTTCGCATTCGCGATGCTGCCGAGTTCCGACGTCATGATGGCGATTGTTCCACCAGCGGGCACGAGATCGCGCAGAAGCTCGGCCGCGCGGACGGGCGAGAAGGCGTTGGTCAGCATCATGTCGAGGAAATCTTGCTCGCTTGCCGTCGCGGGGCTCGCCTCGATCGCGCGCGCAATGCCGGCGTTGACGAAGAGGACGTCGAGGCGTCGGCCGTCCAAACGATCGCGCAAGGCCCGCACGCCGTCGGCGTCGTTGATGTCGACGTTCTTGATCTCGAGCTTGCCGGCTTGGCGTTCGGCGAGGGCGTTCAGCTCGTCCGACGGGCCGCGTGCGGTCGCGATGACGTTCCAGCCGCGGTCGAGCCATTCCTCGGCGAGCGCAAGACCCAGTCCGCGTGATGCGCCAAGGACGAGCACAGTCTGATTGGTCATGTTGTTCTCCACATTTAGTGTCGCGGTCAGAACGCGGCCTTGCCGATCGAGGCGCCCCCGTCGACGTGCATGGTCTGGCCGGTCATGAAGCCCGCGTCCTCGGACAGGAGGAAGGCGATCGCGGCGGCGATCTCGTCGGGCTGACCGAAGCGCCCCATCGGCACGCTCGCGAGATAGCGGCGCTCGCCGTCGCTGCCGGGCGCGTTGTTGGCGCGGAACAGCGCGGTCTCGGTCGGGCCAGGCGAGACGGCGTTGACGGTGATGCCTGTCGTCGCCAGCTCCAGTGCCCAGCTGCGGGTGAAGCTGACCAGCGCGGCTTTGGCGGCGGCATAGGCGGTGCGCTCGACCGCGCCCAGAACGGTGAGGCTGGTGATGTTGATGACGCGGCCCCAGCCGCGCGCCTTCATGCCGGGAAGCAGCGCCTGCACGGATTGGAGCGCGGGGTGAAGATTGACCTGCATGACCTCTTCAAGCGCCGGGATCTCCACCGCGCCGAGACGCTGCGGCCGGACGAGCCCGACATTGTTGACGACGCCGTCGAAGGCAAATCGGCCGGCCAGATCGGCGAGCGCCTCGTCCGTCTGGCGGCCATCGGCGAGATCGACCTGGATCAGCGTGCCCGGAAAGTGCGGAGCCTCGCCACGGGCGAGGCCCACGACCTGATGCCCGCTGCGTGTCAGGCGATGCGCAAGCGCGAGGCCGATGCCCTTGCTGGCGCCGGTGATAAGGAATGTGCGGTTCACGCGAAACTCCTTGTGGGGTACCCCGGCCACTTCGCTGGCCGGGGCACGGGGGATCAGGCGACGACGCTCGTGGCGCGGCGGAGCGCCGGCAGCATGGCCTCGGGCTCGGGGCGGCGCGTATAGTCTGGGTTGACCTCGGCGTAGAGGATCGTCCCGTCCTGACCGATCACGAAGCGACCGGGCATGGGCAGCGTCCAGCTCGGATCGCCGTTGAACGCCGGCAGGTCGTTCTTCAGCCCCTTATACAGTTCGACAAGATAGTCGGGCAGTTCGAAGCGCAGGCCGAAGGCATCCGCGACGTTGTTGTGCGTGTCCGACAGGATCGGGAAGCCGAGCGCGTTCTGGCGCACCGACTTGCGGCTGTTCACCGCTGTCTGCGGCGAGAGCGCGACTAGGCTCGCGTTAAGCTGATCAAATGTGGGCAGTGCGGCCTGGAGCGCCTGCAGCTCCATGTTGCAATAGGGGCACCAGACGCCGCGATAGAAGCTGATGACCAGCGGCCCCTTCGCCAGCAGGTCGGCGGACGAGACGGGCTGGCCTTCGGGATCGTTCAGCGTGAAGGCGGGCGCCTTGTCGCCGGCCTTGAGCGCGCGAGCTGCGGCGCCGCTCGCGATCAGCTCGGCGGTCGCGCGGCGCATCGTTTCGATGACGGAGGGCGGCACATTGTAGGGCGGCTTGCCCGCCTCGAAATCGGCTTTGAACGCATCGAGCTTGGCTTGCAGGGTCACGGGTATTCTCCTCTGGGTGGCGGCATCGCCGGGCAAGGAGGAGATGCACCTTCGCCCCTCGACAGAGCAGCCGCGTCGAAGCGATAACGCTCATTCCAAGGAGGAATGAAGTGGACCGATATCAGGCGATGGCGGCGTTCGTGCGCGTGGTG
>JAYRLF010000543.1:0-2124 GCA_041905385.1 Allosphingosinicella sp. | reverse complement strand
CGAGGCGGCGATCTATGACGAATTCCGCCGCCTCCCCGAATTGTTCTGCGGCTTCACCCGCCGGCGCAACCGCGGGCCGACCGCCTATCCGGTCGCCTGCTCGCCCCAGGCCTGGGCGGCGGCGGCGCCCTTCGCCCTGGTCGCGGCAGCGACCGGCCTGACGCTCGACCATGATGGCGACATGGTCCGCCTCGCCAATCCGGTCCTGCCCGATTTCCTCCAGCAACTGAGCCTGCGCGGCCTGCGCGTCGCCGGCTCCCGCCTCGATCTCGGCCTGTCGCGCGTCGGCGCGGACGTCACCACCGCCGTCGAGCTGCGCGAGGGCAGCGCGGCTTTGGTGATCGTCAAATAGGACGCCATCTTTGCTGCGCTGCGGCAATCGTCTAAACCGCTCCCATGTCCACCTACACGATCGACACGGCGACGAGCCGGGCGACGCCGACCCCGGCGCCGATGAAGCGGCTGACCGCGCCGGCGATCCAGGCGCGCAAGGGGGGCGAGCCGATCGTCGCCCTGACCGCCTACACGATGCGGATGGCGCAATTGCTCGATCCGCATTGCGACCTGCTGCTGGTCGGCGACAGCCTCGGCCAGGTGATCTACGGCCTGCCGTCGACGATCCCGGTCAGCCTCGACATGATGATCGCCCACGGCGCCGCGGTCGTGCGCGGTTCGTGGCACGCCTTGGTCGCGGTCGACATGCCGTTCGGATCCTATGAGGAGAGCCCGGAGCAGGCGTTCCGCAATGCCGCGCGCGTGCTCAAGGAGACCGGCGCCGCCGCGGTCAAGCTCGAGGGCGGCGAGGCGATGGCGGAGACGGTCGCCTTCCTGGCGCGCCGCGGCATTCCGGTGATCGGCCATGTCGGACTGACGCCGCAGGCGGTCAACGCGCTCGGCGGCTATCGCGCCCGCGGCCGCGATGAAGCGGAAGCGGAGAAGGTGATCGCCGACGCTCGCGCGGTCGCGGAAGCCGGCTGCTTCGCGCTGGTGCTCGAGGGCGTGATGGAGGAGATCGCCATCGAGGCGACCCGCGCCGTGGCCTGCCCGACGATCGGCATCGGCGCCTCTGCGCAATGCGACGGCCAGATCCTCGTCACCGAGGACATGCTCGGCCTGTTCGAGCGGACGCCGCGCTTCGTGAAACGGTTCGGAGACCTCGCCGGCGAGATCGCGACGGCGGCGGCCGCTTATGCCTCGGACGTGAAGGGGCGGGCCTTCCCCACGGACGAGCAGACTTATCACGTTAAGGCTTGAGGGGAGGGGGTCTTCCCCTTCGCCCGGCCGACCGGTAAGGAACGCCGGGGGCGCGCCCGCCGGCCGGGCGCCGGGCGGACGTCACACTTGGAAATTTGGGGGACAGGCCGCTTTGGCGGGCCCCGCGTTGGAGATACGAGTTGGCGATCAAGCCGAACGAGGGTGAAGTTTTCCTGAGAGAGGTGGACGAGGAGCTTCGCAAGGAGCGCGTCAACCAGTTCGTCGCCCGCTATGGCTGGGCGATCATCGCCGCCATCGTCCTCTTCCTGGCCGCGATCGGCGGTTTCATCTGGTGGCAGGGCCAGAAGGCCGCGCAGGCCGAGGAGCAGGGGGAGACGTTGCTCAATGCCCTCGATCTCGCCGAGGCCGGCAATCGCAACGGCGCCGCGACGATCATCGATCAGCTCGCCGAGAGCGACATTGTCGGCTATCGCGTCGCCGCCTTGTTCTCGCGCGCCAACGCGCAGATCGCGGCCAACCAGATCCCGGCCGCGATTCAGACGCTCCGCAGCATCGCCGAAAATCAGGATTTCGACGAAGCCTATCGCCAGGCCGCTTTGGTCCGCCAGACCGCGCTCGAATATGATTCGCTGCAGCCGCAGGTCGTGATCCAGCGGCTCGGCGCGCTCGCGCGCCCGGGCGAGCCCTGGTTCGGCACCGCCGGCGAGATGGTCGGCGTCGCCCATCTCCGCATGGGCCGTGCCAACCTCGCCGGGCCGTTGTTCGCCCAGATCGGCCGTGACGAGAACGTGCCGCCCTCGATTCGTACAAGAGCCATTCAGATGGCCGGGTCTCTAGGTATCGATGCGCTGCCACCGGAGGCGGCCCAAGGGGCGCAGCCGGGCGCGGCGCAACCGGGCGCGGCGCAAC
>JAYRLF010000100.1:0-11503 GCA_041905385.1 Allosphingosinicella sp. | reverse complement strand
GCGCCCGAGCATCCCTGGCCGGCCGGGGTCGAGGATGCGATCGCCGCGGCGCGCTGGGTGGCGGAAAGCCCGGAAGCGCTCGACCGCGAGGTCACCGGCCTGGTCCTGTGCGGCGATAGCGCCGGGGGCAATTTCGCGATCGTCGCCAGCCTTGCGCTGCGCGACGAGCCCGCCCGGGTGCCGGTGCTGGCGCAGTGGCCGATCTATCCGGCCGCCGATCCCGAAAAGGGCTATCCGTCAAAGGAAGATTTCGGATCTGGCTATCTGCTGACCACGCCCAGCATGGACTGGTATGAATCATGCTATTGCGGCGATCCGCGGGACTGGCGCTACGCGCCGCTGGTGAAGAGCCAAGCGGGCATGCCGCCGACCCTGGTCGTCACCGCCAGCCTCGATCCGATCCGCGACCAGGGCCGTGCCTATGCCGCGGCCTGCGTCCAGGCGGGCGTGCGGACGATTTTCCGCGAGGCGGAGGGCACGATCCACGGCTTCATCAACCTGCGCCGCGCCATCCCCTCGTCCGAACAGGATGTTCGCGGCTGCGTCGATGCGCTCAAGCTGCTGCTGTCGGAGACTGGCAAATGACAGACTCGCTCTACCGGCCAGGCGTCGGCGTGATGCTGCTCAATGGACAGCGCAAGGTGTGGGTCGGCCAGCGCCTCGATAGCACGCTCGAGGCGTGGCAAATGCCGCAGGGCGGGCTCGACAAGGGCGAGGATGCGCTCGAGGGCGCGCTGCGTGAGCTCGAGGAGGAGACCGGCATCCGCCGCGACCTGGTCGAGATCGTCACGCGAGCCCAGGAGGACCTCACCTACGACCTGCCCGAGGATCTGATCGGGAAGGTCTGGAAGCAGCCCTGGCGCGGCCAGCGCCAGACCTGGTTCCTGGCGCGTTTCCTCGGCCAGGACGATGATGTGAACATCGCCACCCCCGACCCCGAATTCCGCGCTTGGAAATGGGCCGACCCGGCCGAGCTTCCGCTCCTGATCGTCCCATTCAAGAAGAAGCTTTACGAGGACATCGTCGAGGCGTTTGCGGAGTGGTTGTGACTGCTCCCGCTCCCTGTACTCAGGGAGGGGGAGTGAGTAAGGCCTGCCCCATGCGGGGATTGAGCAGCATCGAAACAGCGGTGGTCGAGCAATGCGCCGACGCCCCCATGCTCGATCAGGTGCGCCAATGGGCGGCGGTCAACAGCGGCTCGCGCAATCTCGCCGGCCTCGACTCGATCGCGCACCTGCTTGCCGGCGCCTTTTCGGTTCTGCCCGGCGAGGTCGCCCTGCGCGCGCCTGCACCGGTCGAGACGATGGCCGCCGACGGCACGCTCGCCACCGTCGAGCATGGCCACAACCTGCACCTCCAGGTCCGCCGGGACGCGCCGGTCCAGCTGCTCTTCACCGGCCATATGGATACGGTGTTCGGGGCCGACCACAGTTTCCAGTCCGTGTTCTGGCGTGAGCAGGACCGCGTCCTCGGCGGACCCGGCGTCGCCGACATGAAAGGCGGCATCGCCGTCATGCTCGCGGCGCTGAGGGCGGTCGAGCAATCGCCGGTCGCCGAACGGCTCGGCTATGACGTGATCATCAACAGCGACGAGGAGGTCGGCTCGGCCGGCTCGGCGTCGTTGATCGCATCCGCCGCGCGCGGAAAGCGCGCCGCACTGACTTACGAACCGTCGGCCTTGCCCGACGGCACGCTCGCCGGCGCCCGCCCGGGCAGCGGCAATTTCTCGATCCGCATCCACGGCCGCTCGGCCCATGCCGGGCGCAATCCGGAGGACGGCCGCAACGCCCTGCTCGCCGCTGCGGACCTCGCGCTGCGGCTGGAGGCGGCGCGTCGTCCGGGCCTCAAGATCAACCCGGCCAGGATCGACGGCGGCGGCCCGAACAATGTCGTGCCGGACCTGGCGGTGCTTCGGGTCAACCTCCGGCCCGCCACGCCCGCCGACCAGGCCTCCGCGCAACAGTTGATCGACACGCTCGTAGCCGCCGTCGCGGCGGAACGCGACGTCGCCATCCACGTCCATGGCGGCTTCGGTCGCCCGCCCAAGCCGCTCGACGCCGAAGCCGAAAAGCTGTTTCGGCTCGTCAAGCGCTGCGGCGTCGATCTCGGCCAGGAAATAGGCTGGCGCGACACCGGAGGGGTTTGCGACGGCAACAATATCGCCGCCTGCGGCGTGCCGGTGGTCGACACGATGGGCGTTCGCGGCGGCTCGATTCACTCCTCGGATGAATATCTGATCGTCGAAAGCCTGGTCGAGCGAGCCCAGCTTTCGGCGCTGACCATCCTTCGGCTCGCCTCTGGGGAGGATTTGTGAGCTTTCGCGTACGTCCGGCACGAAATGAGGATTTCCAGGCGATCTACGAGATGGCCAAGCTGACCGGCGGCGGCTTCACCAACCTGCCGGCCGACAAGGGCGCCCTCGTCGCCAAGATCGCCCGCTCCGACGACGCCTTCTCGCGCGAGCAGGATTCGGCCGAGGGCGACCTGTTCGTCTTCGTGCTCGAGGACCCCGCCACCAGGCAGATCCGGGGCACCTGCCAGGTGTTCAGCCGCGTCGGCCTGCGCGAACCCTTCTACTCCTATCGCGTCAGCACCCTCACCCAGACATCGCCGGAGCTCGGCAAGACCTTCCGCGCCGAGATGCTCACATTGTGCACCGACTTCGAGGGTTGCTCCGAGGTCGGCGGCCTGTTCCTCCATCCGAACGAGCGCGCCGGCGGGCTCGGCGTCCTGCTCGCACGCAGCCGCTATCTGTTCATCAAGCTCCACCGCGCGCGCTTCGCCGGCAAGGTGCTGGCCGAGTTGCGCGGCGTGATCGACGAGGCCGGTGGCTCGCCCTTCTGGGACGCGATCGCCGGCCGCTTCTTCGGCATGACCTTCCAGGAGGCGGACGCGTTCAACGGCGCCCACGGCACGCGCTTCATCGCCGATCTGATGCCGAAGACGCCGATCTACACCGCGATGCTGACCGACAATGCCCGCGCGGTCATGGCCGTGCCGCACCCGACCGGCCGCGCCGCGATGCGCATGCTCGAGGACGAAGGCTTCACCGGCGGCGACTATATCGACATTTTCGACGGCGGCCCGACCATGTCGGTCAAGACCGACGAGATCCGCACGATCCGACAGTCGCGCGAGTTGAAGGTCGCCGAGATCAGTGATGCCGATCACGGCCCGCGCATGATGGTCGGCAAGGGCCATTTGTTCGATTTCCGGTCCGGCTATGCCCGGGTTCGCGCCGACCGCGACGACCAGGCCGTGATCGATCCGGAGAGCGCCGCCCTTCTCGAGCTCGAGGTCGGCGACACCTTCCTTGCCATTGGGCGCTGACCCATGCCCCTGGTCGAGATCAATTTCGACGGCATCGTCGGCCCAAGCCACAATTATGCCGGGCTCAGCCACGGCAATATCGCCTCTACCCGCAATCTCGGCGCGACCTCCTTTCCCCGCACCGCTGCGTTGCAGGGGATCGGGAAGATGCGTCACAATCTCGATTTGGGGCTCGCCCAGGGCGTGCTGCTGCCGCACCGCCGGCCGAACCGCAACTGGCTCGAAGCGCTCGGCACCGCCGTCGATCGGGCCGAGGACGGCCTGCTCCCCGCGGCTTATTCGGCCTCGGCGATGTGGGCGGCCAATGCCGCGACCGTCTCGCCGGGTCCCGACACCGCCGACGGCCGTTGCCATCTCACCGTCGCCAATCTGCGCACCATGGCGCACCGCAGCCACGAATGGACCGGTACGCTCGCCCAGCTGCGCCTCGCCTTCGCAGACGAGCGCCATTTCGCGGTGCACGGGCCGGTTCCGGCAACGTTCGGCGACGAGGGCGCGGCCAATCATATGCGCCTTTGCGCCGGCCATGACGCGCCCGGGATCGAAGTCTTCGTCTATGGCGTGCGCGGCGGCGCCTTTCCGGCGCGCCAGCATGTCGAGGCGTCGCGCGCGATCGCACGATTGAACCGGCTCGATCCGGATCGGACCCTGTTCGTCGCCCAGTCCGAGCAGGCGATCGCCGCCGGCGCCTTCCACAACGACGTCGTCGCCGTCGCCAACGGCCCAGTCCTGTTCGCGCACGAGCAGGCGTTCGAGGACCAGACCGGCTTTTACGCCGCGCTGCGCCGGCTGCTGCCCGAGGTCGAGATCGTCGAGGTGCCGGCCAGCGTCGTCAGCCTCGAGGATGCGATCCGCTCCTATCTGTTCAATGCGCAATTGGTGACATTGGACGACGGCACCATGGCGCTGGTCCTTCCGGAGGAGGCGCGCGAGACGCCGGCCGTCTGGACCTGGCTCGAGCGCCTCGTCGCCGGCAACGGCCCGATCCGCCGGCTCTGCGTGGTCGACGTGCGGCAATCCATGGCCAATGGCGGCGGCCCCGCCTGCCTGCGCCTGCGCGTCGTCGCCGATCCGGCGACGGTCGACCCGCGCTTCCTGGTCGACGCCGCGAAGCTCGACCGCATCGCCGCCTGCATCGAGCGCCATTGGCCGGAACGGATCGAGGTGGCGGACCTCGCCGACCCCGCATTGACCGACCGGATCGAGACCGCGCGCACCGCGCTCCTCTCGCTGATGGAGCTGGACGCGCTCAACTGAGCCGGGGAGACCGATCATGGCAGGACGGACCGACCGTGTTTCGCGCCTGATCCCGGCCACGGCCGCCGACATCTATCGCGCGCTGACCGATGCCGCCGCCGTCGCGGCATGGCTGCCGCCGGCGAACATGCAGGCCGACATCCTCGCCTTCGAGCCGCGCCCGGGCGGGGCCTTCCATATGGTCCTCACCTATGTCGATCCCGGCGCCGGCAAGCAGGGCAAGAGCGGCGCCGATTTTGACGTCGTCCGCGGCCGCTTCGTGAGGTTGCGGCCGGATGCTGAGGTGGTGCAGTCCTTCTCCTTCGACTCCGAGGATCCCGCCTTTGCCGGCACGATGACGATGACCTGGAGCCTGCGCCCCGCAGGGGGCGGCACCGAGGTCACGATCACCTGCACGGACGTCCCCCGAGGGATAAAGGCTGAGGATCACGAAGCCGGCATGAATTCCAGCCTCGACAATCTTGCGGCCTTCCTTGCGGATCGGACCTAGGGGACCTCGCGGCGCGTGAATCGCGTGCTGGCTTCCGACCAGCTCGGCGCGGTGAACCGGGCAAGGAACGCATCCTGCCTGGCACTCCCAGGACCGCTCGAATAGCCGGCGACGAGCAGCGATCCGTCGGCCAGCGGGTGGATCGCGGTGCCATGGTCGTCGCCGGCTCCGCCGAAGACGAGCGCGCCGGGCGCGAAGCGCCCCTGTGCGTCGAGCCGCGCGAGTAGGACGTCGGTGCCGCCGATCCCGCCGTCGCTCGTGTGGCCGACGATGACGACGCCGCCTTGACCATCTGCCTTGGCGAGAATCGGCCGGTCGTCGCCGGCGCCGCCCCGCATCTCGCGCCGCAATAACTCGCCAACGCGCGACAGCGTCGCCGCAAGGATGTCATTTTCCCGGGCGCCCCAGCTGCGGCTGTAGCCGACCACGACGATGCGCCCGTCCGCCAGTACGACCAGGCCATGATTGACGTCGTCCGCCTCCGCGGTGCCGATTGTCCGCCGCCATTGCTCGCGGCCCTGATCGTCGAGCTTGAGCACCAGCATGTCGCTCTGCGTTCCGCCGGAGATGCCGCCGGCGACGATGAAGCCGCCGCCCGGTGCGGCCGCAATGTAGAGGGCGCCGATCGATTCGGTCCCGTCGATGATCCGCTCCCAGACCGGGACCAGGCTGCGGTCGGTGCGGACCGCGTACAATCGCCGCCGCTCCTCGCCCGGCAATTGGCTGTGCCCAAGGAAGACGAATCCGTCGCCGGCCGGCGCGACACTCGTGAAGCGGTCATAGCCGTCGCCGCCGAATCGGCGCTCCACCTCGACCGCCCCGTCGGCGCGGGTGACGATCGCCAGCGCGTCGATACCGCGCGGGCCACCGTCGCTGGCGAAACCGGCGAGGAATAGCCGCTCGCCCTCCCCTTCGCGTGCGCTCCAGAAGGCATTGATCCCGCTCCCGCCATAATGGCGATCGGCCGCGCCCGATCCGTCGCCTCGAACCACCGCCGCCAGCGCCCGCCAATTGCGCGCCGCCGGCGCCGCACTGTCGTCGCGGTTCAGGAAGCCGACGACGAGAAATCGATCGTCGCTCAGCGGTACGATGTCGTTGATCCAATCGTCGCCGCGGCTGGCAAAGGCGCGCATCCATTCCAGCCGCGCCGCCGGATCGCCGGACAATGAAATCCGGTTGGAATCGTCCTGCGCCGACGCGGCCGATGCGCACAACCATGCCAGCAAGACCAGCGCCATTCTCATCGGCCTATCCTTCGCGCCCACCGCTCCTTTGCCGAGCCGGCTTCGACCGACCCATCTTAGCTTTCGATCGGTGCAAGGGAACGTGCCGGCGTGGGTCCGGGTTTTGTCCTGCGAAGGAGAAGCACGATGCCAGCCAAGTCAGCCGCTCAGCAGAAGGCCGCCGGCGCCGCCTTGTCGGCCAAGCGCGGCGACACCCCGAAGAGCGAGTTGAAGGGCGCCTCGCGCCAGATGGTCGAGTCGATGACCGAGAAACAGCTCGAGGAGTTCGCCTCGACCAAGCGCAAGGGCAAGCCCGAGCACGTCGGCGACTGACTCCTGAAGGTCAGCGCCGGTGCTTCGGCCCCTCTTCCTGCGTCGCCACCGCCCGCACCGGCGCCGGGCGCATCCGCACCGGTCCGGACGCCGCCGCGAGCTGCGGCGCGGCGCCGCCGAGCCGGACGACCACGTCGTCGACATGGAGTCCGCCACGCTCGACCAGGATGTTCTGGTAGTTGCGGTCGGCCTCGCGGGTCGTCGCCGGAATGTCGCCCTCGCGCCGGAAACGGCGGCGGACATAGGTCGATAGCTCGCCGGTGGTGACGATCCGGTCGCCGTCATCGTCCGCGTCGCCGGCCAGGCCCTCGCGCAGGAAATAAGAGAGGAAGCCGCCCGCCTTGAACCGGCTCGCGACCAGGCTGGTCAGGTCCTCCTCGGAGCTGAACAGGCCCATCACGTTCGGCCGATTGACCAGGCTGCGGAAGCCGCCCGAATAGCAGCTGTCGAGCGCGACCAGCGCGACCCGGCTGCGGACGCTGGCGAACAAGGGCGCGAGCTGGGCGTCGGTCATCGCCGCGTCGAACAATTCGATCGTCTCGGCGCGGCCGTCCAGCTCGGCCGCGTTGCGTGCCACATCCTGCTGGTCGCCATGACCCGAGAAGAAGAACATGAACAGGTCGTTCGGACCCGCCGCCGCCGAGGCGCGCGCGAAGGCGTCGGCGACCGCCTTGGTCGTCGCCTGCTCGTTGGTCAGCACGACGCTGGCCGGGTGGAGCAGGCCCGACTGGTTCAGGCTCTGGTAGAGCTGCTGCGCGTCGGCATCGGTATTGGGCAGGTTCGACGTGCGGCCGCCATAATCGGAGACTCCGACCAGCACCGCGACGATCCGGCGACCACCGGGCACGTTCGCCTGGCGCGGGATTCCCGGGCTCGGGGCCAGGGTCAGCCGATAGGCGCCGCTCTCGCCGGGACGATAGGTGGTCGCGCTGATCACATATTCGCCGTCTTCGGCGAGGACCGTGTCGATCCGGCTGTTGGTCGAGCTCTGCCCGCCCTCTTCGGTATCGTCATTGGCGTCCTGCGAGCCGTCGGGGCGGCGCAGCATCAAATAGGTGTCCAGCTTGTCCGAGCTCATCTCGATCCGGACCCGCTCGCCGCGGCGCGCGGTGAAGCGGTAGCTGTCGGTAAATTCGCCCGAGGCGAGCCGGCCGTCCCCGTCCTGGAGGCTGCCGTTGATGGTCGCGCCCAGCCGGATCGGCTCGGCGCGCTCCGGCATGGTGACGGCGAGATTTCCGCTCGCAGCCGCGGCGCTCAGCCGGTAGCGGCCGGTCTCGCCGGCGCGGAAGGTGGTCGCGGCGACGCGATAAGTGCCGTCGGCCGGCAATTCCATAACCAGCCGGCTGTGCAGCGCCTCGCCCTGATTGGGCCCGTCGTCGTTCGACAGGTTGAAGCCGTTCGGGCCGGTCACGACCAGATAGGCGTCGAAATCGTCGGACTGCAGCTGCAGGTCGACGCGCTGGCCGCGCCGGCCCTGGATCAGATAGACGTCCTCATATTTGCCGGACCGCCGCTGGCTGTCATTGGCGCTGATCTCGCCCGCGATCGATTGGCCGACAGCGAGCGTGCCCTGCGTTGCGGGCGTGCTTTGTCCCATCGCCGCCGGCGCCGGCAGCAACGATGCCGCGGCCACCAGCAATGCCGTCTTCAACCTCTTCATCCCGCTCCTCCGCAGAACCCAAGTCGGCGACATTCTGTCCGATTGCTCATTACGAAATCGCAATGAAACCGGACTGAATGCCGCTGTAAGCTTTCCGAAAGCTACTCGATCCCACGCTCGATGCGACAAGGTTCAGACCGAGGCCGCGCCTGTTGCGACGGAAATGTGGCCGAGCAGCTTCGTCGCATCCGCCATCGCTTTCGACGCTTCGTCGCAGATCCAGTCCCGGAACTTGCCGATCTTGGCGCTCTTCTGCCGCGCCACCGGATAAGCGAGCCAGAAGGATCGCCCGGCCGGCACGACCAGCTCATGCGCCGGAACGAGGCGGCCGGCGCGTATCTCCTCGGCGAACAGGATCGGCGAGGCGATCACCACGCCATGGCCCGACAAGGCCGCGGCGACGTCGAGATGCTCGGTCGCCAGGCTGGTGCCGAAACGCGATGCCGCCGGGCCGCGATCATGTCCGAGCACGCGGTACCAGGCCGCCCACCAATCCGGGCGGCCGAGCAAGGGCAGCGCGTCGGGGCCGTCGCGATTCGCAAAGCCGCGCGCCCGGTCCAGCAGCGCCGGCGCGCACAACGGCATGAACAGGCTCGGAAAGAGATGGATCGCGCGCAAGCCTGGCCAGCGGCCGTCGCCATTGCGAACCGCGACGTCGAAACGGTCCCCTGCCAGATCCTCGGCCGTCTCCGACATGGCAAGCTCGATCGCGATATCGGGATGGGCCGCGCGAAACCCACCCAACCTGGGCGCCAGCCAGCTGGTCGCGAAGGTCGGAAGCGTCGTGACCGAGAGCCGCGCCTGGTCCCGCTCCACCGCCCGCGCGAAGCTGGCCCGCAACGCGGTGAATGCGGCTGTCGCTTCCTGCGCGATCGCCTCGCCCGCCTCGGTCAGCTCGACTCGGTGGGGATGGCGCCGGAACAGGCCGACTCCGATCTGCGCCTCGAGCTGGCGCACATGATAGCTGACCGACGCCGATGAGGTGCCCAGCTCGCCCCCGGCCTTGGTGAAGCTGCCCAGCCGCGCCGCCGCCTCGAAGGCGCGGATCGCGGCAAGCGACGGAATCGGTCGGTCGAGCATAAGTCTGACTTAGCCTTCCGGACCAAGCTTCGCATAGCCGTCTCGCACGATCCGATGCCATTTCGGCGCGAGACCTCAGGAGACAGCCCGTGAATCGCTTCAGCACGCCCGATCTTCGACGCAGGACGATGCTCGCCGGCCTGTTGGCGGCGGGGACGGGCATGGCCGGCGGCCCCGCGGCGCGGGCGGCCGCGATGCTGGCCGGGTCGGATCCTGCCGCTCATGCCGGCGACTGGAGCTGGCTGACCGGCAATTGGGATGTCTGGCATCGCCGCCTCAAGCACCGCCTCGCCGGGAGCAACGAATGGGAGGAATTCGGCGGCAAGAGCGCCCTGTGGCTAACCCTCGGCGGGCTCGGCACGATCGACGACAATATCGTCGACATACCGAGCGGCAGCTATCGCGGCCTGACCCTGCGCGCCTTCGACCCGGCGACCGAGCGCTGGGCGATCTGGTGGCTCGACGGACGCTATCCGACGACGATCGACCCGCCGGTCCGCGGCGCCTTCGACGGCAGCACCGGCACCTTCGCCGGCCCAGATACCTTCAACGGCCGGCCGGTCACGGTCCGCTTCCGCTGGCTCGACATCGACAGCAGGCGGCCGCACTGGGAGCAGGCGCTGTCGACCGACGGCGGCCGGAGCTGGGAGATCAACTGGGAGAATTTCTTCACCCGGACCGCGCCCGCCGCGACGCCGCTGGCCTTGCTGCCCGATCGGCCGCGGGACTTCGATTTCCTGGTCGGCAACTGGACCGTGCGGCATCGGCGGCTGCGGCGGCGGCTCGCCGGCAACAGCGACTGGGAAGAGTTCGACGGGACTTTCGTCAACTGGCCGGTGCTGGGCGGCCGCGGCAATGTCGGCGACAATCTCTTCAATCGCGCCGACGGCGCCCATCGCGGCATCGGCATGCGCGCTTATGATCCGGTCGAGCGCGACTGGCTGAGCTGGTGGCTCGACGGGCGCGCGCCCGCGGAGATTGCGGCCCCCGTGCGTGGCCGCTTCCGCGACGGGATCGGCACCTTCCTGGGCGACGACAGCCTCGACAGACGCCCGGTCAAGGCGCGCACGACCTGGTCCCGGATCACTCGCAGTTCGGCGCGCTGGGAGCAGGCGATGTCGGGCGACGGCGGCGCGACCTGGGAGACAAACTGGATCAGCGACTTTGCCCGGCGCGGTTGAGCTGGCCGCCTTGGTGGCAGCTGTCGCCGTTCCAGCCGGTTCGATCGAGATCATCGGCGCGCCGCAATCATTCGCGCCCGCCGCCAGCCCATATTCGGAGATCCGGCTTACCTTCAGCCCGGACGGCCGCACCGCGCTCTGGTTCAGCCGCGACCGCCCCGGCGGCGCCGGCGGCTACGAGATCTGGATGTCGCGCCGTCGCGGCGCGCGATGGTCCGATCCCGAGCCGGTGTCGTTCAACAGCGCCGGCCGCGATTTCGACCCGGCTTTCTCCGCCGACGGCCGCTTCGTCTATTTCTGCTCCGACCGCCCGGGCGGGCTGGGCGGCGACGATCTCTACGCCGTACCGGTCGCGGCGCGCGGTTTCGGGACGCCGGTAAATCTCGGCGGAGCGGTCAACAGCATCGGCAACGAGTGGGGGCCGATGACGTCGCCGGACGGCAGCCGCCTTATCTTTTCGAGCGACCGCGCCGGCGGACGCGGCGGCCACGACTTGTTCGAGGCGCGTGGCCGCGCTCTTCGCTTTGCCGGCGCGCGAGCGCTGGCCGGCGCCGTCAACAGCGCGGCGAACGAGATCGATCCGAGCTTCCTGTCGGACGGATCGACCATCGTCTTCTCGCGGGCGATGGATCTGCGGCGCGACCGGCTCGATCTCTTTCATGCCGGCAAGACGGACGGCCGTTACGACGCCGGCTCGCTTGTGCCGGCCGCGGTCAATAACGGCCGCGACGTCTACGGCGCCATGCTCGACTGGTCGGGCCCGGGCCGCCTGACCTTCTCGCGCGATCGCAGCGCGGCGGGCGGCATGGACGCCTTCATCGTCCGCTACCGTCTCAGGTCTCGGGCGCGTCGAGCTCGCTGAGCAGCTCCTCGCAATAGCGCGCCTCGCGGGCGACGCGGGCGGCGCGCCACATCTGCCAGAGCCACAGGAGGGCCGCAGCCAGCCCCC
>JAYRLF010000099.1:0-11505 GCA_041905385.1 Allosphingosinicella sp. | reverse complement strand
CTGCTGCCGGGCCTGTTCGGTGGCGGCCAGGAGACCCCGCCGATGCCGCCCCTCACTTACGGCCAGGGCACGATCTGGGCGAACGGCACGGGCTTCGACTATTCCGGCGGCGGCATGAACGGCGGCAACTCGATGTCGGCCGGCGCGGCGTCGATCGGCCAGTCGCTGCAGAGCCTGTTCAGCCGCGGCGGTCTGTCGGCGGTGAGCGGCCGCCTGATCGGTGGCGACATCGCCTCGGGCGTGAACAACGTCTGGTCGAACGGCGGCTGGCAGGGCCAGAACTACACGCAGATCGGCCTGCACACTCCCACCGGCTACGAGAGGGTCACCTACAACGATACGAGCCGCACCGCCGAGCAGGCGGCCGACCTTCTGGTCGCCGAAATGTTCAAGGCGAACGTGCTCAGGGGTGGCGTCTCCGGGGTGTCCGACTCGCTGAAGACGGCGACGCAGACCGCGAACCCGACGACCGCGAAAGCGGTCCAGGACCTGGTCGACTTCGTCAACATCTACGAAAAGATCGGCAAGACGTCGAACGCCACGGCCGACGCCCTGAAGGCGGTCGACGACAAGTTCGCCTCGATCACTGAGTCGGCCACGAAGTATGGCCTGAGCCTCGCGCCGATCGACAAGGCCAAGGCCGACGAGAAGCTGAAGATCGCGACCGACTTCGCGACGGGCATCCAGCGCGCCATCGACGATATGTCGGACCCGGTCAAGGGGCAGCTGGCGGACCTCGACAAGCAGTACCAGGCGGCGAAGGACACCAACGCCGAGCTGATCAAGGCGAACATCGGTGCCCAGGACCAGATTCTCAACATCGAGAAGCTATACGGCGACCAGCGCGCGAAGCTGGTCGAGCAGCAGCAGCAGGCGGCGACGCAAAAGGTGATCGACGACGCCGCCAAGTTCTTTGCCCGCGACAACGCGCTGTTCGTCGCGCGGCAGGGCTTCAACAAGTCGATGGCGGCCCTCAATCAGGACATGGCGTCGATGGGCCAGTCGCCCATGGCGCGCACCATCGCCGGGTGGAGCAGCGAAGCCGGCAAGATCATGACGGACACCGAGGCGACCTTCGGCTACGGGTCCCCGGAGTACATGCAGGCCTCGGCCGCTGCGGCTCGCCAGTATTCGCAGCGCATCAAGCAGGCGTCGGACGATTTCATCGAAGGCATGCGCGCTATGGTGAAGGAGCTCGACAGCCCTGGCGCATCGAGCATGTCGCAGCTGATGAAACAGCGCGCGGCCGACATCGCGACTGCCACGGCCCTCGACGGTCCGGCGTTTGACGGCCTGTGGGCCATTGGCGCGAACGTCAAGGCGGCGATGGACGCCTGGAACAAGAAGATCTTCAAGGTCGCGGACGATTTCCGCTACTCGATCAGCCAGGGCCTGCTCGCCTTTACCGACCCGCTGCAGGCGCAGATCAACGACCTGAACAAGCAGCGCGACGAGGCTCTGGCGACGGCCCGCGAGAACAACGCCGCCGTCGAGAAGATCAACAATGAGTACTATGGCCGCGCGGCGCTGCTCGACAACATCAGCGTGAATAATCGCTGGTCGGTGAAGGAGATCAACGAGAAGGCCGAGAAGGCCGGCCGCGCGCTGACCGACATCGAGCAGAGCCGGGTCGAGGCGCTTCTGAAGGAAGCCGACCTGGCGAAGTCGCTCGCCGACCAGGTCAACGCCGAAGCGGCCAATCTTGGCTACCACTACGTCTCGATCAACGATGTGACCGAGCTGTTCCTCAAGAAGGAGCAGCAGCTGCGCGAGCAGTACTACGCCCAGGCGCTGTCGGGCCTCGAGGATCTGATCAAGCGGATCACGATCGGCGACCTGTCCGGTGCGTCGTCGCTCACCGTCCTGAACGGGACGCAGGCGTCCTACGAGGCGATCCGCGCGCAGGCCTTCGCCGGCGACCAGACCGCCCGCCAGAACTTCAGCCAGACCGCCGGGGAGTACCTGGCGGCCGGCCGGGACTACTACGCCTACAGCCCCGCCTACTTCGCGATCCGCGACCAGATCAAGGCGGACATCGAGACCCTGACCACGCAGATCAAGGGCGGCACCACCGGCGGCAGTGCCGTCTCGCCGGACGTCCAGGCGGTGACCCAGCAGCTCGAGCGGGCGCTGGCCGATAACGACAACCTGAAGCGGACGGTCGAGCAGCTGCTGGCGAAGCAGGACCGGACGAACGACCTGCTCGAGCGCCTGGCCGCGAATAGCCTGCGATGACTGGTCCTACCGCCTACCTGCTGAAGGTCACCTCGCTCAGCCTGTCGGCTGTGGAGACGATCGGCGGCCCGCTGTTCCCCGGCGGGCTGGTGGGCTTCGAGGATCCTCTCGCCGAGGGCTGGTACGGCTCGGCGACGACCGAGTACATGGCGGCCACCATCGGCCGCACCGCGGCCCCGGGCGACCTCGGCGCGAACACATGGATCCGGCCGGCCCTCGGGTCGAACTGGAACTTCGCGAACGCGCTCGCCGGCGGGATCAGCGAGGACAGCGCCAGCGGAACGTGGGGCGTTCTCACGATCAATGACCTGACCGGCGACCTCGACCGGATCGTCCGGCGCCAGTGGGATGGTGCGACGCTGGAGCTCCTGCGCGGCGACGCGACCGCCCGGTTCGACACCTGGTCGACCGTGGCGAAGATGTCGGCAGCCGGCATCGTCTGGGACCTGAACGCGAAGCAGATCCAGGTGCGGCCCTATGCCTGGCGGCTCGAGGCCCCGCTGCATGACGTCCGGTACACCGGGGCGGGCGGCACCGATGGCGACGCGACCATCGCCAACCGGCTGAAGCCTTGGCTGCTCGGGCAGGTCTTCAACGCCAGCCCGGTGCTGATCAACGCGACGAACAACGTCTGGCAGTTCACCCTGGGATCCGCGCAGGCGGTCACGGCGGTGCGCGAGGGCGGGTCGGCCCTGTCGCTCGACACCTCGGTCGGCACCGGCGGCAACGTGACGACCTACGCGGCCCTGACCGCGGCGACCATCGCCTCGGGCAAATACGCGACCTGCCTGGCGCTGGGCCTGATCCGATTGGGATCGGTGCCGATCAAGGGGATCACGCTCGACGCCCAGGGCGACGCCGACACGATCGGCGGGACGGCCGGCTACGTCTACAAGCGGGCGGCGATCGCCCGCCGGGTGGTGCTGGGCTACGGCGAGTCGAAGCTGTCGACCAGCGACCTCGACGAGGCCTCGTTCACCGCGATGGACGCCGCGCAGACCGGCGCGATCGGGATCTACTTCGACGGGGCGCAGGAGGTCACGAAAGCGGCGGCGCTGAACGCGATCATGGCGGGCTGCGCCGGCCACTGGCACTTCACGATGCTCGGCCAGCTGCGTGTCGGCTACGTCTCCCTCCCGGGAGACACCGGCGACTTCAGCCTGACCCGGCCGCGCCCCGGGCAGGACAAGGGCACGGCCATGATCACCGGCGGGATGTCCGCGCGCCGCTTCACGCGGCCGGTCCAGATGATCGTGATGAAGTGGGCGAAGAACTACACCGTGCAGCGGACCGCCGACCTGGCGGGCGTCGCCCTGTCGTCGATCCAGCTCTACTCGGCCGACGCGCGGCAGGTCACGGCCTCGAGCGACCAGTTCAAGCGGTCGGTCCCGACCGCCCCGATCAAGATCGTCGACAGCTTGTTCGCGACCGAGGCCGACGCGCAGGCGGAAGTGAACCGGCAGATCAGGATCTTCGGCCAGCCGCGCACCGAGTACGACGTACCGACCAGGCTCGACCCGTTCACCCTCGACCCGCTCGGCCTTGCCGCCGAGGTGGTCGGAGAGACCCGGTATGAGTTCAACAATTCGCGGGTGCTGCTCTGCACCCGGATGTCCGTAAGCGGCTCGAACACGACCGTCCTGACCTTGTGGGGATGACATGGCTCTGAAGAAGAAGAACTGGGTCTGGCAGACCACGACCACGGCTGGCACCGGCGCGCTCACTTTGGCAGCTGGCGCGACGACCGGGCACCGGACGTTCTCGGCTGCCGGCTTCGTCGATGGCGACACGGCGGTCGTCACCTTCTCGGGGCGCACGAGCGGCGCGAAGGAAACCCAGGTCTGCACGATCAACATCTCCGGCCCGACGACCACCGTCACCCGAAACACCCTGATCGACAGCACGACCGGCTCGACCATCAGCTGGAACGGCGTCGAGACGGTCGACGTCTACCTGGCGCCGGTCTCCAGCAAGACCCGCACGAACGACGAGCCGATCGACCTGCAAGACCGGGTCGATGTCGCATCGGCCACGACCTGCGCGATTTACGACGTTAACTCAAACTATGTGCGCCTCACTGGCACGACGACTGTTGCCGGGTTCGGCTCGCCAACCACGACGACCGGCCTGACGTCCATGTGGCGTCATGTGGTGGCCGCGGCCGCCACGCCACTGACCAGCAGCGCATCGCTTATCATTCCGGGCGGCAACATCACCACGGCGGCCGGCGACACCTTCACCGTCGTCTATGAAGGCTCTGGCGTGTCGCGGATCATCGGCTACCAGAGGGCGGATGGCACTTCTTTGGCTGCCTCTACTGCCAGCCTGACGCGCACCGCGCGCACATCGAACACCATCCTCGGCGCGGCCGATCGCGGCAACCTGATCGACATCACGGCAAACTCGTTCACGCAGACGTTCAGCGCCGCCGCGAGCCTGGGGTCGGGCTGGTTTGCTTACGTTCGCAACAGCGGCTCCGGCGTCGTCACGCTTGACCCGAACAGCACCGAGACCATCGACGGCCAGTCCACCGTCAATATGTACCCGCAGGAGATGCGGCTGATCGAGTGCGACGGTTCTAACTTCGTGTCGCAGGTCATCCATCCGTTCCGCTACTCATCCAGCAGCACGTTTACCTTTGTGATGCCCTCCGGCTACACGGCGATCGACGTCGACCTGGTCGGCGGCGGCGGCGGCGGCGGATCGGGGCGCCGCGGTGCCGCCGGTGGCGTCCGCGGCGGCGGCGCGGGCGGCGGCGGCGGCGCGCGGCAGCGTGCGCGGCTTGTTGCGCCGGCCGCTGGTACGTCTGTCACGGTCACTGTTGGGACCGGCGGCCCCGGCGGCGCGGCGATCAGCACCAACGACACGAACGGCGGCATCGGCACGGCCGGCGGTACGACCACCTTCGGCAGCTATCTTTCGGCCTACGGTGGCGCTCCGGGTGAAGCCGGCACAAATGGTGCCGTCAGTGGCGGCAGTGGCGGCGGCGCCCTTAGCACGGGCAATTCGTCGAAAGGCGGTTATCCGTCCTCGGGTCAGTTGGGAACCAGCGCCTATCCATACAACGTCGGCCTTGGCGGCGGCCTTGGCCGCGCGGCAGCCAACGTCCCCGGCTCGGCCGAGTGGGGTGGCGGTGGTGGGTCGGGCAACGGCAACGGCGCCGACGCGATCTCTGGCGCTGGCTCTCTCTATGGCGGCGCCGGCGGCGGCGGTGGCGGCTCGATTGACGCTGGCAACACCTCCTACAAGGGCGGCCCCGGCGGCCTCGCCGGCACATGGGATGACGGAACGGGCACCGTATCAACGTCCGGCGTCGCGGGCGGTACTACGGGCGGCGGCGCAGGCAACCCCGGCGCGGCAGGCTCGGGCATGGTGTCCGGTGGCGGCGGCTCCGGTGGCGGCGCAGGCGGCGGCACGGGCGGCGCTGGTGGCGCACCCGGCGGCGGCGGCGGCGGTGGTGGCGCATCCCTGAACGGCACCGCATCGGGCGCCGGCGGAGCTGGCGGCGATGGCCGCGCCATTGTGATCGGAGTGGCCTAGCATGAACAGGTACGCCAAGCTCGACGCGAACGGCGTCGTCGTCGACATCATCCTCGCGATCTCACAGCCGGCCGACGCCGAGGGCTTCACGTTCGTCCTGGACGAGGGCCAGTTCGCCGAGCCGCTGCCGCCGCAGCCGGCCGCGCCCGTGCCTCACGCCATGATCGCGGACGGGGTCGTCGTGAACCTGGTCAACGCCCCGGCGGGCACGACCGAACACGACGGCAAGCTGCTGGTGGAACTCAACGGCAGCCCCGCGGGGATCGGCTGGACCTATGCGGGCGGCGTGTTCTCCCCGCCGCCGGTCGATCTCGAGGCGCTGAAGGCCGAGCGCAAGGCGGCGGTGATGGCGAAGCGCGACGAGCGCATCGACGGCGGCCTGACCTTCGGCGGCCACGAGTTCCAGACCCGCGCCCAGGACCGCGAGAACGTGGCTGGTGCGTCGCAGCTGGCCGCGCTCTGGCTGATGCAGGCCGGCGACGCGAACACGCTGCGCTGGGCCGACCCCGACCGCGACTTCGTCTGGATCGACGCGGTGAACGAGCTGCGCCCGATGTCGGCGACCACCGTGATCGCGTTCGGCCGCGCCCTGGCCGGCATGAAGTCGGCCTGCATCTTCCACGCCCTCGGCCTGAAGCAGGCGATCGACGCCGCCTCGACCGAGGCCGAGATCAGGGCGATCGACATCGCCGCCGGGTGGCCCTGAAATGCTGTGGGGCGACATCCCCTGGGGCGACGCCGCATACGGCGACCTCGACGCGACGGCGACGATCCCGACCGCCGGCGCGTCGGAGCGCGTCTGCATCTTCGACGGCCTGACCAGCGACACGGCGACCCTCACCACCACCCAGGCCGCCGCTGTGACCGTCGCCGCCCTGCAGGACAAGCACCCGTCCTACAAGTGGCGGTCGACATCGGTCGTCGACCAGATCTCTATCACGGCCACGATCCCGGTCGCCTGGAACGGCCTCGCGATGTCCGCTCACAACATCGACGTCTGGCGCCTGCGCGGCTTCGCCTCGGCCGCCGACCGCACCGCCGGGACCTCGGCAATCGTCGACACGAACTACTGCAGCCCTTGGCCGCTCGGCGTGCATCCGGCCGACGACGACTGGCTGAACTACGTCTCGATCCTACGCTGGACGAACGACCAGCCCCTGCAGCACTGGCTGCTCGACGTCTACGCTGTCGAACCCAGCGCGACCGCCCTCGAGGCCGGCCGGCTGATGCTCTGCCGGTACTGGCAGCCGTCCCGTAACATGGAGTTCGAGAGCTCGATCGCCTTCGAGCCATCCGACCTGCAGGTCGAGTCGGACTATGGCGCGATCGACACCGAGCAGCGGTTCAGCCCGCGAGTATTCGACCTGCAGTTCGCGGACATGGTCTGGTCGGACGCCCAGGAGCGAGCGTCGGAGCTGCACCGGCGCCTCGGCCGCGCGCGTGACCTGATCTGTGTCCTCGACCCCGGCCTGACCGGCGGCGACTTCCACCGGCAGGCGATCCACGGCGTTCTGGCCGCGGGCGGCAAGCACGAGCCCCAGAAGGGCTGGGCGGACGGCAAGTTCGTCTGGCGCACCGGCCTACGGATCAAGGAACTCCTCTTTTAACGGAGCGACCATGCTCGACGATTTTGTCGGCGAGAGCCCCACCACGGGGTTCAGCGGCACCGGCCCGATCACGCTCGCCGGCGCGGTCGCGCCGTTCCTGACCAAGTTCCGCGACGCCCGCCATGGTGCGGACGGCTCGAAGTGGCTGCTGTGCGCGCGCACGACCTCGTCGCAGCCGAGCGCGAACGGCACGAAGGCCATGGTCTTCCAGGGCACCCTGACCTACGGCTCGCCCGACCAGCTGAGCGTCGATCGGGTATTCAAGTCGACGGCCGGCTACGGCACGGCGGTGACCTGGCTGTCGACGGACGTCTTCGTCGTCTTCGCCGCGCCGTCGCTCGAGGCGCTGGGCGGCCTGATCGCGAACGACATCGACCGCGGCACCACGACCACCACCATCGCCCTGAAGGATCTCGGGACGGTGAACCACTTCGATGTCAGCGCGGCCAACCGGACGCTGAACCTGCCGGCTGGCAGCACGCTGAACCCTTTCTTCCGCATTGGCGTCAACGCCTACGGACACGCATCGAACTACGTCGCGGTCACCCCGAACGGGACCGACACGATCTCGGGCGTGGCAGCCGCCGTGAACGTCGTCGGCCGCACCGGCACGAAGTTCTTCAGGTGGTCGACCACGCGGTCGGACTGGGTGCTGGAGTAGCCGGCACAAAACCCTCAGACGGTGGGGAGGGCTAGTGGATGAGCGACGACGGCGTCCGAGCGCGGTACGAAGGCCGCGTTTCCCTTGGCAATCTGCTGACCCTGTTCACGGGCATCATCGCCCTGGCGGCGACATGGGGCAGCCTGCAGGGCGACTTTCGCGCGCTCGCCCAGCGGGTCGACAAGGGCGAGATCCGCGACGACAAGACCGCCGAGGCCCTCGAGTCGATCAACAGAGCGATCGCCGAGATGCGCGCCGAGCAGCGCGCCACCCGGATGGAAGCCGAGCGTGTCGTCCGCCAGCTTGACCGCGTCGCCGACCGCCTCGAGGCCCTGACGCGCGGCCCCGGCCTGAAGCCGCCGAACCCCTAGACGACCCACCAAAGGACTACCGATGCTCAACCGCGACCGCTTCTTCCCGGCCGCGCGCGCAGGCGCGTTCGGCGGCAACCTCACCCAGGGACAGGTCGACGGCCTGAACTCGATACTCGACGCCTGGGAGCGGCGCACAAATCCGGATCTCCGCCAGCTGGCCTACATGCTCGCCACGACCAAGTGGGAGACGGCGCACACCATGCAGCCGATCGACGAGCGGGGCGGGGACGCCTACTTCTTCCGCATGTACGACCGGGACGGTGAGCGGCCCGAGGTCGCCCGGAACCTCGGTAACGTCGCCTCGGGCGACGGCATCCGGTTCCATGGCCGGGGTTACGTCCAGCTGACCGGTCGGACCAATTATCACAAGCTGAGCAAGGTGGTCGGCGCCGACCTGGTCGAGAACCCGGAGCTCGCGCTCGACCCGGACGTCGCCGCCGTGATCCTGATGGAAGGGATGGAGCGGGGCATGTTCACCGGCGTCGGCCTGGCCCGCTACTTCAACCCGGTGACCTGCGATTGGGTGCAGGCGAGACGAATTATCAACGGCACCGACTGCGCCCCGCAGATCGCCGACATTGCGCGCGCCTTCTACGTCGCGCTGGACGGCGCTCGATGAACGCACTGCTGCAGGCGATCTTCCCGCCGTCCGATCAGGCTTGGACCTGGCGGAGGAGAATGGCGTTTACGGGGTGCGCCGTCGCCCTGTTCGGCATCATCCACGCGATCCGCTTCGAGCCGGACAAGGCGTGGGCGGGCGTCGTGCTGATCCAGTGCATCGCCATGTGGGGGGTCACGATGGGCATCTACTACTCGGGCGCGCACGCCAGCGAGAAGACCAAGGCCCTCTCCGGCAAGCCGGAGGGCGAGCAGTGATCGCCGCGGTGCTGGGCGCTCTGCCGTGGATCCGCGCCAACTGGCGGCTGCTGGCGATCGGCCTGCTGGTGGCCGCCCTCGGCGTCCAGACGGTCCGCCTGGCATGGCTGCAGGCCGAGGTCGCCGGCGACAAGGCCGCGCAGGCAGCGGCGATCCTGAAGCTGCGGGACAAGGCCGAGGCGCTGAGCAACGAGCTGGTGATCGAGCAGGCGAAGGCCATGGCGGTGACCGCCGAGAAGGAGGTCGTCTATGTCGACAAGGTTCGCCGGATCCCGGTCGCCCCGGGCGAGGACGAGGCTGCTCGCTCTGAGCGCATGCGCGCTGGTACTTCCGGGGTGCGCTCAATCCTTTGTAGCGGCCCCGCCGCCCCAGCCTGGTGCGGCACTCCTGCTCGATAACTGCCCGCCGCCGCAGCTGGTGCCCGACGAGGGCGCGCAGACCGCCGAGCAGGTCAACGTCGAGCGGGTGACGGTCGCGGTCGCAGCCGCCTGCTACCGCGGCAAGTTCTACTCGCTGAAGGAGTGGCACGAGCGCATGGCGGAGTGAGATCCGCGCCGGGCGGTTTCCCGGCCTTTCAAGGAGAAGACCGATGACGGTCCAAGCGATGTTCTACGTCAAAGAGATCAACCACCGAACGACTGGAGACCCGCAGTCTGTGAACGTCGAGATCAAGCTCGCCGCGGCCTTCGGGACGTATCTGCGCGGCCAGCCGGAGGGTAACGGTGACTGGTCCAAGTGGACCCCGACCGGCGAGCTGGCGATGACGATCACCAACCCGGCTGCCGTGGAGCAATTCGAGATCGGCGGCGTGTACCGGCTGTCGTTCGACAAGGTCGGCTAAACGCGCGTCAGCCCACGAGCTCGGCGGCTTGACGGCCGCCGAGGCCCCGCGAGGGGCATTCCTCCCTGAAACTCACCCCCGCTGGCTTCGGCCGGCGGGGGCTTTTTCGCGTTCAAATGCACCGTGAACGAGCGAGCAACACTTCCCCAGATTTGCCCCGGATTCCCGGTCCAGATCGGTCCATTCCGGGCCGCTTTCGTACTCTGTGGCGCCGAAGCGTGAAGGGCTGAAAATGCCTTATTTATTGGGCTTTTCCGCTGGCGCTCCCTACGGGATTCGAACCCGTGTTTCAGCCTTGAGAGCCCGGGAACCGGCTCAATCATTTCAATGACTTAGGGTGTCTTTCGCGTTCTTGCCCCAGAACGGGGTGGACTTGCGATTGGCTGCCTGCCGCGTTGGCGTGCTGGCCTCCAGGTTGGCCAACCGATTGTTGTCACGCCGACCATCGAGATGATCGATGGTCTCCGGCATCCAGCCATGGGCCAGGAGGAACTTGACGCGATGCTCCAGGACGGATCGGACTGTCCTGTCGTATTCGACCTTGGCGGCTCGGTAGCCTTTGCCGTTGGCGTAGAATCGGACCTGGCCGCCAGTTCGCCGATCGAACACGTTCTCCCCAATCAAGTGCAGCGTTTCGATCATCCAGTATTCGAACGCCCCCATGAATGCGGCGGCCGGCGTGTTGCGCCTCTTTTCCTCTGAAATCACGACGGCCATGTGGTCGAGCCAACGACGCAGGAAATCTTCGGCCTCCGTCTGGTCGGCCGCCCCGGTCGAGAACTCGTACATCCTCCCTTCGAAGGTTCCCCGGATGTACCAGCAAGGTCCCCGTTTGCCGGGAGGCAAAAGCTTCATCGCCATCAAGAACTCCGCTTCTTGTTGAGGAACCCCGCGTCGCGGCCGGGGATCGGCTCGGGCTGGATGTGCTGGTAGCGGTGCAGGGAGCGGGGATCGCGCCACACGCCCAGCTTCGCCGCCTCGTTGTCCGGGATGCGCTGCAGGCCGGCTGCCGTGGCCATGGCGTGCCTGCTCTGGTGCGGGGTGTAGTGGACGCCCGCCCGGTCCCGCACGCGCTGCAGCCAGGCGTAGACGCCCCTGCGCGTCGACCAGGGGAACAGCCGGCCGACATGGTTACCCGGAATGTTCGCGATCATCGCCACGATCACCGGGCTGATCGTCAGCATGGCGCTCTCGTCGGTCTTCGCGATCCGCACCCGGATGCGCCCAGCCTGCAGGTCGACGTGGTCCCACTCGATCCGCAGGTAGTCGGTGATCCGCAGGCCGAGCTCGTAGAGCATGGCGAGCAGGAGGCGCTTGTGCTCGAGGTTGGGATCCCGTCCTCGCCACTGCGGCGCCAGCTTCTCGGGCGGG
>JAYRLF010000098.1:0-11505 GCA_041905385.1 Allosphingosinicella sp. | reverse complement strand
CATCGGACAGGCGCCGCGATTCGCGGGCGCTATACTGGTCGGCGAACTGCTCGTCGGGCGCGGTCACCGCGCGGACCCGGCCGGCGAGCACGTCGGGCGGCGTGTGCCGGCGCAGCAGCGGATGGCTCCAGACCGGCTCCTCCTGCGACCAATAGGGATCGCCGGCGAGGCCGCCATAGGTCACCACCAGGGTCGGATTGTAGCCGGTCCGGCTCTGGCTGAAGAGGCTGACCAGATCGTTGTAGAAGCGCTGCTGCGGGATGTTGTGCTCGATCGTCGAATTGCCGTCCTGGATCAGGGTGACGTCCATCGAGAAGAGCGAGCCGCCCTCCGGCACGACCAGCAGATTCTCGGCCCGGGCCGCCGCCGCGACCTGCTGGCGCTGGTTGCGCCGGGGCTGGTTGTAATTCTTGACCGAGTGCGCGCCCTCGAGCCGAAGCCGCCTGATGTGGGTCAAAGCGTCCTGATAATTGTCGACCAGCGCGTAGCGGAACGGCGAGCGGGCGCCATAGACGATCTCGCCCGACGAATAGGTGCGTGGGGCCAGGATCAGGCCGGCGCGCTGCATCTCGGCGGCGGCGAAGATCTCGCTGGCCGTGCTCGACGGATCGTGGACGGTGGTGACGCCGAGCGCGAGGTGCGACAGCGCCGACCAGTTCTGCTGCGGGATCAGATCGTTCTCGCCCTGGGCGCCATGGGCGTGGCCGTCGATCAGGCCCGGAATGATGGTCGTGCCCGAAGCGTCGACGGTGCGGGCGCCGGCGGGAATGGTCACCTGGTCGCGCCGGCCGACCGCGCGGATGCGGTTGCCGTCGATCAGGATGACGCCGTCCTCGATCACGCCACCATCGTCGCCAGCCATGGTGACGATGCGCGCGCCGGTGATCGCGGTCAGGCCCTGGGGCCGGTCGGCGGTGACGTTCATGCTGAGCGAGACGCCGCTGCGCGGCGCGCTATAGGCCGCGCCGCCCGGCGCGGTGCGCAGCATCGACGAGGCCGGCGCCGAATAGAGCGTCGGGCCAAGGCTCCAGTTGAGCGTCTGCCCCGACCAGCTCGCATAAGCGACGCCGTCGCCGCTCGCCCGGACGACCGGCATCTGGGTGCCGCGCGCCGACAGGTTGAGCATGCCGACGCCGCCGTAGAAGGGGGTGACGAACAGCTGGTAATTCTCGCGGAAGGCCAGGGTCGTGCCGTCCGGCGACACCGCATATTCGGTGATCATGTCGCCGGTCGCGTGGTCGCGGCGATTGCCGCCGAGCAGATCGACGCTGATCAGCCGGCGCTTCTGGTCCTGCACCACCTCGAGGAAGATGCGGTCGGACGCGGCGCCGAAATGCGGGTTGTTGCCCGAAGCGATGATCCGGGTCGCGGCGCCGCCGGCGGCCGGGATCCGGAAGATGCCGTCATTGCCCGACCAGCGGGTCGAGGTGAGGCCGTCGCCGCCGCCCTGCTGAAAGACGATCGTGGCGCCGTCCGGCGAGAAGCGGGGCTGGCGATAATGGCCCGGCTGCTGGGTCACGGTGCGCAGGTTCGAGCCGTCGGCGGCGACGGTGCGGATTTCACCGAGCCTTTGATCGTTCCACGATACGAAGGCGATCGAGCGGCCGTCGCGCGACCAGCTCGGCCAAAGCTGGAAGTCGCCATCCTGCGCGGTCAGCAGGCGCGGCGCGCCGCCGCCGCTCGTGTCGCGGACATAGAGCCGCCCGAGCGTCTCGAACACGACCTGACGGCCGTCCGGCGACACCGCGGCGAAGCGCGGCATGCGGGTCGCGAAATTGTCCTGCCAGGCCGCGACCTGCGGCCGCGGCGGATCGATCATCTGGCGGGTGTCGTCGACCTGGAACGGAATCTCGGCGGCGTTCGAGCCGTCGACGTTTACCCGGCGGATCTTGCCGCCGGCCCAGAAAACGATCGTGTTGCTGTCCGGCGTCCAGCCCATGTTCGGATAGACGCCCTGCACCGCCCAGGTCTCCTGCAGGTCCAGGTCGAGATCGGCGTAGACCTGCCGCTCCTGGCCCGAACGCAGGTCGCGCACGAACAGGCGGCTGCGGCCGTCGGTGCGGTGGACATAAGCGAGCCAGCGCCCGTCCGGCGAGGGCTCAGGGCGGACCGCGCCGCCGGGCCCGCCGGCGACCTGGACGCGCTCGCCGGTCGCCATTTCGTAGCGCTCGATCGCGAACACCTGCTGGTTCGAATCCTGGGCATATTCGAAGACGCCACCCGGCGTCGTGTTGCGGCTGAAATAGATGTAGCGGCCGTCGGGGCTGAAGGCCGGCTCGCCGAGCTCCTTCTGGTGCTGCGGATTGGGCCGCTCGACCAGGGCGACGCCGCTACCGGTCCCGCTCGCATGGTAGAGCCAGATCTCGCCGGTGCCCATCGAGCGCTGGGTGGTGAAATGCTTGCGGGCGGCGATGAAGCGGCCGTCCGGGCTCCAGGTCGGCGCGTTCAACAACGTGAAGCTCTCGTTCGAGATCTGGCGGGCACCGCTGCCGTCGGTGTTCATCACCCAGATATTGTCGCCGCCGCCGCGGTCCGAGGTGAAGGCAAGCAGCCGTCCGTCTGGCGAGAAGCGCGGCTGCTGATCATAAGCGAGGCCGGACGTGATCCGGGTCGGCCGGCCGCCTGCGATCGGAATCGTGTAGATGTCGCCGAGCAGATCGAAGGCGATCGTCCGACCGTCCGGGCTGACATGGACGTTCATCCACGTGCCCTCATTGGTCTGGATCCGCACCTGGCGCTGGGTCTGGCCCGGCGGGTTGTTGACGTCCCAGGCATTGGCATCGCGCTGATTTCCCGAGCGATTGGCCTGGGCGAGCGCAGTGGTGGAGACGAGCAGAAGCGTAAGCGCGGCGAAGCTGCGGATCATGTGAAGAACCCCCGGGGACTAGGCAGATATTGGCGACGCTGCACCAATCGGCGGGGACAGGCAAGCTGCGGTGAACCGTGGCAAAGCGCTGTTCGACGAAGCGCCGATTCCGTTCGGCGGAGTCGGGAATCGGGATGACGCTGGTCGCCGATTGGCGCATGAAGACCCTGTTGCGTCTGCGTTACGACCAGAAGGGGAGGTCCGATGAAGCGCTTCCGTCTCGGGGCCATGGTGGCGGCATCGCTTGCGACGATCGCCTCCGCCGCGCCGCTCGCCGGCCAAGGCAGCGGCACGCCCGCCGCGCAGCCGCCGGCCGATCCCAATGAGGATCCGGATGCGCGCTGGCGCCGGCTGCAGGCCGAAGCGGCGGCCCGGACCGAGGCCGAACGGGCGGCCCGTCAGCGCTACGAGGACGATGTCCGCGAATCCGCCGAGGCGCGGGCGCGCTATGAGGAAGGGTTGCGCGCGCACCAGGCCGAGGTTGCCCGGCTCGAGGCCGAGCGCGCCGCCTATGAGCGCCGCCGCGCCGAATATGATCGCGAGGTCTCCGGGCGCGAAGGCGGCAACCGCCGCGAGCGGCGCCGCGAGAGCGCGTCGACCAGCGCCGGCTCGGCGACCGCTGCGGCCGGAAGCGCGACGACCAATCGCTGCGAGGCGCGCAACGCCCGCGCGCGCCGCCGCGGCCGCGGCGTCGGCGCGATCGTCGGGGTCGGCGCCGGCCTGCTCGGACGCCAGGCTGGCGCGGGCGCGGGCCTGCTGGCGGCGGCGCTGCCGGTCGGTGCCGTGCTCGGCGAGGTGATGGTGCGGCTGCTCGACAGATGCGAGCAGGAACAGGCGGCCGAGGCGACCGAGGAGGCGGTGCGCGGCGGCGTCGGCACGACCGCGACCTGGACCAGCGAGACGCGGCCGAACGTCTCCGGCTCGTCGGTCGTGACCGCCGCGGCGACCGGATCCGACGGCGAATGCCTGACCGTCACCGACATCGTCATCGTCGAAGGCGAGGAGACGCGGGCGGACAAGCGCATGTGCCGCCGGCCGCCGTCGAACCGCTACGTCAGGGTCTGAGAACCCGCGCCATGATGTTCGCCAAGCGCCTGCGCGATGGCGTTCGCGATGGCCTGATCACCTGCAGCGTGCGGATCTGGAAGGGACCGCGGGTCAAGGTCGGAAGCGCCTATCCGATGGAGGGCGGCCATGTCGTGATCGATGCGATCGCGCCGATCTCGCTCGATGAGGTCACCGACGAATTGGCGCGCCGGTCCGGCTTCGACAGTGTCGAGGATCTGCTCTCGGTCGCGCGGCATGGGAGCGGCCAGGACGTGTTCCTGGTCGAATTCCATTATCGTCCGCCGGCCGGCGTCCGGCCGTCCGATTTCTGATCAATAGGCCAGGCTGATCCCGTCCGCCCGCGGGTCGGACGCCGCGCCATAGACTAGCTGCCCGTCGCTCTCGCGCCGCTCGACCGAGGAATAGCGGCCGAAGCCGCCGTCGGACGGGCCGATCCGCCAGCCCATGTCGGCGAGCGCGCGGGCGGTCGCGTCGGGGACGCCGGATTCGAGCCGGAGCAGGCCAGTGCCGCCGATGCTCTTGTCGTCCTCGCCCATCTGCTCGGACGAGCCCTCATGATGCCAGCGCGGGCTGTCGCCGGCGGCCTGGTTGTCGAGGCCGTGATCGACCCGGTTGACGATGATCTGGGTCTGGCCCTGCGGCTGCATGTCGCCGCCCATCACGCCGAAGGAGAGCCAGGGGCGGCCGTCGCGGGTGGCGAAGCCGGGGATGATCGTCTGGAACGGCTGCTTGCCCGGCGCATAGAGGTTTGGATGGCCGTCCTGCAGCGTGAACAGCTGGCCGCGGTCGTGGAACATGAAGCCGAGGCGGTCGGCGACCAGGCCCGATCCCATGCCGCGGAAATTGGACTGGATCAGCGACACCATCATCCCGTCCTTGTCGGCGACGCTGAAATAGGTGGTGTCGCCTTGGGAAGGCGCCTGACCCGGCGCGACATTGGGGTTGATCCGGTCGGGCCGGATCAGCCGCGCCCGCTCGGCGGCATAGTCCTTCGAGACCAGCCATTCGGTCGGGATGCGCGAGAAGGACGGGTCTCCATAATAGCGGGCGCGGTCCTCGTAGGCGAGGCGCTTGGCTTCCGCCTGGAGGTGGATCGAGAGCGGCGTCTGGAAGCCGGCCGCGCGCATGTCGAACCGCTCGAGCATGTTCAGCATCTGCAAGGTGGCGATGCCTTGGGTGTTGGCGCCGATCGCATGGACGGTGACGCCGCGATAGGCCGTCGTGGCCGGCTCGATCCATTCGCCGCGATGGGCGGCGAGGTCGGCGCGAGTCATCCAGCCGCCGATCCGCCGGAAATAGGCCTCGATCGTCCGCGCGATCTCGCCGTCGTAGAAGGCGTCGCGTCCGCCCTCGGCGATCATCCGATAGGTTCGGGCGAGGTCGGGATTGCGGAAGATCTCGCCGGCCCGCGCCCGGTCGCCGGAGGCGTAGGTCGCCAAAGCGTTGGCGATCTCCTCGATCCCCATGCCCGGCCGCGCGAAATTGGCCATGCCGCGGTTCATGTAGAAGGCGACGACCGGCGAGAGCGGCACGCCGCCCTCGGCATAAGCGATGGCCGGCTCGAACAATTCCGCCCAGCGCAGCCGGCCGTAGCGGCGGTGCATCTGCCACCAGCCTTCGACCGTTCCGGGCACCGTCACCGTGACCGCGCCGTAGTTTGGCAGCACGCCGTTGCGCGCCCGTCCGCGCACCGTCTCCAGGCTGAGCCCGCGCGGGCTCCGGCCGGAGCTGGCGAGCCCGACCACCCGCGAGAGCGCCGGATCCCAGATCATCGCATAGAGATCGCCGCCAATGCCGTTGGCGGTCGGCTCGAGGAAGCCGTGCGCCGCATTGATCGCGATCGCGGCGTCGACCGCGGAGCCGCCTTTCTTCAGGATCTCGATGCCGGCGAGCGTGCCGAGCGGATGCGACGAAGCGGCCGCGCCGTGGCTGCCGAACACCTCCGAGCGGGTGCCGAAGCTGGCGCCGACCGGGCGATCGCCGGCGGCGACGCCCGGATAGGATTGCGTGGCGGGGAGAGCGGGGGAAAGCGGTTGGGCGGCGGCCTGCGCCAGGGCCTCGCGGGAGGCGGCGAGGCCGACGGCGGCAAGCGGCGCGGCGGCGAGGAAAGTGCGTCGTTTCAAGATTCTGTCTCCGGCGTCCTGCTCTCGTGGTAGCAGCGCCTCCATTGCGGGCCAATCGGCAAGCGCGGCCGTGTTCGGGGTGCATTCGCAGTCGCGCTGCCAGCCGCCTGCCGAGACGCTCAGCGGCTTTGGAGGGCCAGCAGCTTCTTCGAGAATTTCCCTGCCTTGCCGCCGGCGTTCAGGCCGATGAGGCAGGCAATTGCGGGGGCATCATCGAACGGCAACCCGCACGCCAACTGCAATTCGTAGAGCAGCTCGATCATGCCGCCGATGTCCCGTGGAGCCTGTGCACGCTCGAAGCACATCAGGCCGGCGACGACTCCGCGCACGAACGTGCGATGGATTTGCCCCGTTTCGGCGACGGCGGCGAGATTGCGAGTCCATCGCATGGACGGGAAAGCGCCGACGAGCATGAAGGGAAGGATGGCGGACGCGAAGCGCCCGGCCGGGATGCGCCGTTCGGCAACCAGCCGCGACAACTTGTCCATGGCGACGGCGCACACCGCCTTGTCTTCGGCCGCGAGATAATAAGCCAGGGTCGCGCAGGCGATCGGCCCCGGCTCGCCGATCAGCCGGTCGAACGCGTCCAGAAACGCGATGCAAGGCGGATCGGAGAGCTTCTGGTGCGTGTCGAGGGCGCAGATCGCATTGGCCAGGAACGCTTCCGGATCGCCCGGCCGCACGAGCGAGGCCCAGGCGATGTCCGCGGCGACATGGCCGCATCCAAGCACGCTGAACTGCCAGCGATTCTCGGAACGATAGTAGAGCAGGGCCGCCGGAAACTGTCGGCTGGGCTGTCGCAGCGCCGGGACGGTGCGGACGCCGGCGCGGCACCAGGGATATCCGCTCGTTTCGACCTGCTCGACGATGACGCGATCGTCCGCGGCCGCTCCGGCGCCCGGCTCGCGCGCGGCGAATGGCCACAAAGCTTCTGGCTCATTCTCCTCGCTCGCACGGGCCAGCCAGGCCGCCGCCCAGACGGGACCCTGGCCGGAGGCGGCCGCGCCAGCGCCGAAAGCGAAGGCGACGGCCTTGCCGATGTCGTCGCTCGCATCGATCCGATGCAGATGGAGAGCCCTGTCCTCTTGGGCGAGGCGCGTGAGCGCCAGCGCCAGATCGACCGTGCCAGGGACGACCGCCGCTGCGCGATAGAGCTCCAGCCGCCCGGCCAGATCGCCGGGCGTCACCTGTCCGCTGGAATCGGACGGCAGCGACAGCAGCGGCAGTGCGTGGCCGCGCCGGATGCGCGCGATCACCTCGTCGCAGCGCTCCAGGAAGGTCGCGACGAGGGTCTCGCCGGTCATCCCGGAGACTCCGAAGAGAGCCAGCGCGTCCTTCACCAGCGCGCCCGGCGTCGCGTCGCCGGACCAGGCCAGTCCGCAGGCGGCCAGCACCAATTTGGTCTTCTGGTCGCCGGCCGCGCCGAAGATCTGCTTCGACCGCTTGGCCACTGGTGACAGCTGGGTCGAGCCCGGCCGATAGAGGGTGCCGAACCGGGAGACTCCATCCACCGCCCGTTCGACCGCCAGCGGATCGCGCGGGTCTTCGAGTACCGTGAGCAAAGCGGCCAGCGCCTCCTCGGCCGAATCGACCGGACGAATCGGCACAAAGGAAATGGCACCGTCCGCCGCTGGCTCGTCCGGGGGCTCGGCGGTCACCGCCTCCGGCTGGCGCAGCATGCCGGCGAGGCGCGCCTGCACGCTCGGCGCGACGATCTCGCGATGCTCGGCAAGCGCTGCCTGGACGGCCGGCAGATCCGTCTGTCCCAGCCGCTCGGCCAGATCGAGCGCCAGCCCCTGCACTTCGGACGATTCCGAAACCAATGCGGCAAGCCCGATGCTCGCAACCTCCGCGGCCCGCTCCGGCGAGCGTTTGGCGGCCGCCGCGAGCAGCTGAAGCGCTGCGACGGCAGCCGATTTCTGGCGCGCCAGCAGTGCCGGGCTGATCGCCGCCAGAAGCTGGTCGACCGGCACCTTTCCGGCCTTGTCCAGCGCCTTCAGCGTCTTGATCGCCATGGAGACCGTCGGCGGTACGTTGCTCGCCAGCAGGTGCAGATAGCGGTCGATCCGCGCCGCCTGCTCGTCCAGCGACGGTTCAAGCGCCGCATGGAAGCGCGAATACCATCCGGCGCGAAATTGGCCGAAGTCGCGCTCCAGGGCGTCGAGCGAAGCGTCGAGCAAGCGCCCTCGGTCGAGCCTGCCCGCGTTCGCCAGCTCGACCAACGTGTCCGACCACGTTTTGGGTTGCTTGCAATATTTGTCGTGCGCCGCGAGGCTGAGCTCGCCACCGCCCTCGACCTCGAAGAAGCGCCAGACATGCTCGTCGAGCAGCTCCGGATGCTCGGTCAGCTCGGGCCGTCGGAACGTATCGTAATAAGCGAGAATGAGGGCATCGCTCTCTGGACGGCTGCAGAGACCGGAGCGCCAGAGCGGCGCGAGGCTGCCGGCAGTGAACGGTCTGTCCTCCACGAGGTCGCTGACCCAGCCGCTCAGCCAGGACGGGGCCAGCGCGCGCATCAGTTCGACGATGTCGAGCGACCGGGGAAGGGTGGCTGCAGCATAGGGCCTGAGCTCGGCGCGCGTCGCGGTCGCAAGCATCGCGACCTTGAGCGCATCCAGGTCCCTGATGCCATGGCTGGGCTTGTCAAAGGCGAAATGCGGGGACCTGTACCAGGCCTTGAACAGGTCGCGCACCGGGCCGGCGAGGGAACGCCGCTTAGTCTCGTCGATCGCCGCCAATCGGGCGAGCAGTGTGCCCGCGCCGGCGGTGGCGAGCAGCGGCTCGATGTCGTCGATCATGCCTAAGCCTGCATCGCCAGCTGGACCGCCAGCACATGCTTGCAGGAGCCGCGGGCATTGCCGTTCTTCGCGAACCATGGGCAAGTGCAGCGGTGCTCGTCGGCGTGCAGGGTCACCTGGTGGACCACGTCCGCGCTGGAAACTTCCGCGCTTCCGCCGTCCGATGCGATCGTCACCGCCGCGCTTTCGACGAGACGCCTGGCCGCCTTCAGCCGGGGATTGAGCTGCTCCAATCGGCTGAGGTCGAAAGGCAGCACGCGATGAAACCACGAACGGCGCGCGAGATCGTAGCCCAGCAGCCCCGCTGCAGCGAGGCGGGCCAGTCCGCCGCGGGCATCTTCCCGGGTCAGGCCGGTTGTCTCGGCCAGCGAGGCTTCGTCCAGCCGAGTCTGCCAGTTGAGCTGGGCGCGCAGCATCGCATCGTTGCGGCTGTCGCGGCCGGCGAGCGCCGACAGGATGTTTCCGTCACCGGAGAAGCCGCGCCACGGCTCGGCGTTGAGCAGGATCGTCAGCCGCTGCCCCGGCAGGTTCAGCACCCAGGCGGAGCTGCCGAGCGCCTCGTTGACGAAGACGTCCAGGCCGGCGGCGAAGACCGAAAGCGGCTGGAGAAGGGAAAGCCGGTGCGCGCCTTTCAACGGCGCCGCGCCCCTGCTGGGCGACGCTGCAATCCGCGCCAGACCTCCGGCTTCCGCGACCCACATCTGCCGGCCGTCCCGCGATCGCGGCAGGCCGCGCAGGAAGCGCAGCGCGCCGATCCTGCTGAGCGAAAAACGCTGCTCCATCCCGGCCAGATGATGCTGCGCCTCCGCAAAGCCCTTGATCCAACGGAGCGGGAGCGGAACTCTTTCTTCGGCCGCAGCGCCGCGGTCGTGAACGACCGCAACTTCGTCCGCGCCGATCCGCAGCGTCATGTCCGCCTCGGGGCCGACCTTCGCGAGGGCCTGCTTCATGTCCTTGCCGAAATCCACGTTGACCGTGCCGCTCGACCTCCGGCCGACATGGGCAAGCGCCTCGTCGTCGAGATCGAGCCGCGCATAGGCGCTGCAGCAGGCCGAGAAGCCTTCGAACCGCACGGCCTCGGCGCTGACGGTCGCGACCGGATCCGCCTCGCGCAGGATGCGGGCCAGCATCGCCGCCGGGACGTAGAATCGCGCCGCAGCCATATCGGATACCGCCCGCAGCGCCTTGGCGGTCACGTCCGGAAAAGCGAGCCGCGCCTCGAGGAACGGAAGGCATTGGGCGTCGCCGGACGATGCCACGCGGATCTGACCGGGACGGACGGACGTGGACGAACCGACCCTAGCAGATACCGGTTCGTTCCTGCCTGCCATTGCGTTCTCGCCAGCCACCGGGAAGCGGTATTCGAAAAGGTCTAAGTCGCCCTTAACATTCTGAGCCGAATGGCCAAAGCCAGCTGGCGAACGACCAAGGCGGCTAGTCTTCGTCGAACGCTTGCTTCAGCTCCTCCAGCCACGGATCGGCGGTCCCGTCGCTCGGCGCCCGCCAGTCGCCGCGTGGACTGAGCGCGCCCCCCGCCGACACTTTCGGCGAGTTCGGAATGGCGCTGCGCTTGAACTGGCTGATCTGGAAGAAGCGGAACAGGAAGACCTCGAGCCATTTGCGAATCGTGGCGAGGTCATATTCGCGCTTCAGCGGCTCCGGATAGTTGAGCGGCCAGGAGCCCGCCTTGGCGTCCTGCCAGGCCTGCCAGGCCATGAACGCGACCTTGGACGGCGGCTGGCCGGTCCGCAGGATGTGGTAGAGGAAGAAATCGTGCAGCTCGTAGGGCCCGATCTTGTCCTCGGTGCTCTGCATGCCCGTCTTCTCGTCCGCGGGGATCAGCTCCGGCGAGATCTTGGTGTCGAGGATCGATTGGAGGACGCGGTTGGTCGCCTGGTCGAACTGGCCGGTCTTGATCACCCACCGGACCAGATATTGGATCAATGTCTTGGGGACGCCGGCATTGACGCCATAATGGCTCATCTGGTCGCCGACGCCATAGGTCGACCAGCCGAGCGCAACCTCGGAGAGATTGCCGGTGCCGACGACGAAGCCGCCATGGCGATTGGCGAGGCGGAACAGATAGTCGGTGCGCAGGCCCGCCTGCACATTCTCGAAGGTGATGTCGTAGACCGCCTCGCCCTTGGCGAAGGGATGATCGATGTCGGCGAGCATCTGGCGCGCGGCCGGCTTGATGTCGATCTCCTCGCCCACCACGCCGAGCGCCTTCATCAGCGCCCAGGCATTGCCCTTGGTCTTATCGCCGGTGGCGAAACCCGGCATGGTGAAGCCGAGAATATTCGAGCGCGGCACGCCGAGCGCGTCGCAGGCCTTGGCGGCGACGATCAGGGCGTGGGTGGAATCGAGCCCACCCGAGACGCCGATCACGAGATGCTTGCCGCTGGTCGCCTGGAAACGGCGGGCGAGCCCCTGGACCTGGATGTTGAACGCCTCGTAGCAGTCGGCGTCGAGCTGCTCCGGGCGGTTGGGCACATAGGGAAAGCGGCGCATCCGCCGCTCGAAGCCGATCTCGGCAAGGGCCGGATCGTGCACGAACGGGATCCGGCGGAAGCGTTTCTCGGGATGACCGGCGACCAGGGCATTGTCGTTGAAGGTCGCGTTGCGCATCCGCTCGAGCCGCAGCCGCTGG
>JAYRLF010000542.1:0-2132 GCA_041905385.1 Allosphingosinicella sp. | reverse complement strand
GAGGAGTACGAGCCCGACGCCTTCTTCCCCGACAAGACGTTCAAGGGTTTCAGCAAGGCCACCTATGGCGACGAGACGAAGGCCAATCCCTACAACTACGGTCATCTGCCCGAGGTGACGGTCAATCCCGACGGCACGGGCCGGATCGTCAAGCACTTCAATCTCGGCCGCATCTCGCGCGAGCTTGCGCAAGTGATGCCCGACGAGCGCACGCTGCTGTTCGGCGACGACATCAACAACGGCGGCCTGTTCCTGTTCGTCGCCGACAGGCCGCGCGATCTTTCGGCCGGCACGCTCTATGTGGCCAAGTACGGCCCCGGCTTCTCGGCCGATCCGGCCGCACCCGGTGCCGCGCTGTCGTGGATCCGCCTCGGCCATGCGACAAGCCGCGAGATCGAGGGGCTCGCCAACCAGCTCAAGCCCGCGGACATCATGGACGTGGCGCTCGAGGACCCGAAGGCGCCGGGCTTCACGCAGGTCTGGTACGCGGGCAAGGCGAACTGGGTGCGCCTCAAGCCCGGCATGGAGAAGGCGGCGGCCTTCCTCGAGACGCACCGCTACGCGGCCCTTGTGGGGGCAAGCATGGCGCTGACCAAGCTCGAGGGCACGACCGTCAACGTGAAGGACAAGGTCGCCTATTCGGCGATCTCGGCCGCGCGCGACACGATGGTGAAGGGCGCCAAGGGCTGGACCGCCGAAAGCAACGTCGCGCTCGACAAGCGGCTCATGGCGGGCCTCGTCGCCGCGCACGACCTGAAGGGCGGGCAGAAGGACACGGCGGGCGCGCCGATCCGCAGCGAATGGGTGCCGGTCCACACGCGCACGCTGCTGGCCGGCGAGGACATCGCGCCCGACGCCACGGGCAACACGGCCAACGTCGACCGGATCGCCAATCCCGACAATCTCAAATTCTCCGAGAAGCTGCGCACGCTCTTCATCGGCGAGGATTCGGGCATGCACGTGAACAACTACCTGTGGGCCTACAACGTCGACACGAAGGAACTCGCGCGCATCCTGTCCGTGCCGGCGGGCGCCGAATCGACCGGCCTGCATGCGGTCGACGAGCTGAACGGCTGGACCTACATCATGAGCAATTTCCAGCACCCCGGCGACTGGGAGAAGGGCCTGCACGACAAGGTCAAGGACACGCTCGACCCGCTCGTGCGCGCGAACTGGAAGGACCGCTTCGGCGCGGCCGTCGGCTACATCACGGCCGACCCGACGAGCCTCAAGCTCAGCCAGCGCTAGCGCGAGGCGTCCGGCGGCGGCGCGCTCACCACAGGAGCGTGCCGCCGTCGATGACGAGGGCCGCACCGGTCATGTAGCGGCTGGCGTCGCTGGCGAGATAGACGGCCAGCGGGCCCAGATCCTCGGGCCGGCCGAATTCGCCCATCGGGATCTGGTCCTTGAGCTTGGCCATCATCCCGGGCTGCTCGCGCGCCCAGCGCTCGTTGGGGGCCGTCATGAACACGCCGGGCAGGATCGCGTTGGCGGTGATGCCGTGCGGGGCCCAGTCGGCCGCGGTGGCGCGCGTGAAGTGCAGCACGGCGGCCTTGGCCGCCTCGTAGTGACGCCCGCCGATGCCGCGGTTGGCGATGAGCCCGCTGATCGAGGCGACGTTGATCACGCGCCCGCCCTTGCCGCGCGCCAGCATCGCGCCGCCGACCGCCTTCGTGCACACGAACGTGCTCGTCAGGTTGAGGTCGAGATGCGTGCGCCACGTCTCGAGCGTTTCCTCGGCGATGGGCACGTTCACGCGACGCCCGCCGACATTGTTGATGAGGATGTCGACCGGCCCCAGCGCCAGGGCGGCCGCGCAGGCGCGCTCGCATTCCTCGGGGATGCCCACATCGGCCACGATCGTCGCGCAGGTGCGGCCGCGCGCGCGGATCTCGCCCGCCGTGCGCTCCAGGCTTTCCGCCTCGCGGCCCGCCATCACCACGTCGGCGCCCGCCTCGGCCAGCGCCAGCGCCATCTCGCGCCCCAGCCCGCGGCTGCCGCCGGTGATGAAAAGCCGCCTGCCGTCGAGACGGAACCGGTCGAGCACGCCCATGGCCGCATTCTCCTGCATCGCTGCACCGCGCCGCGCGCGGCGCTGTCGGGGGCGCCATTAATACATACTTAATATGGAG
>JAYRLF010000541.1:0-2144 GCA_041905385.1 Allosphingosinicella sp. | reverse complement strand
CTGCTAGATTTCGAGGCAGACGCCGCGGCGGCCTCTCTTGCCCACGCGCGGCGCCGCGGCCAGCGCGGCCGGGATGTCGGTCACGTTCCTGATCCCGAAGGCGATCGTATAGGCGTCGAAGCTGCTGTCGGCGAAGCTCAGGCGCTCGGCATTCTCCTCGGCCCAGGTCAGCCCGTCGATGCCGCGCTGCTTCGCACGCTCCACTCCGACCGCGAGCATGTCCGGATTGATATCGGCCACGGTCACCGTCGCGCCGCGCCGGGCCAGGCGGAAGGCGACGTCGCCCGTGCCGCCGGCCATGTCAAGGATCGCCTCGCCGGCGCGCGGCCGCACCCGGCGGACGAACAGGTCCTTCCACAGCCGGTGCTGCGCGCCCGACATCAGATCGTTCATCAGATCGTAGCGCGAGGCGACGCTCGAGAAGACGCCGCGTACCCGCCGCGTCTTTTCCTCGGGCGCGACGTCCTCATGACCGAAAGAGACCTTGTCCATCGCGCCGCGCTCTAGCAGGGGAATCCGCATATGTGCACGCCCCTAATCGTCTGCCGCCATGCCTGAGCTTCCCGAGGTCGAAACGACCGTGCGCGGCCTTGCGCCGGTGCTCGAGGGCAAAAGGATCGCCTCGATCGCGCTCCACCGCGGCGATCTCAGGCGGCCATTCCCGCCCGAGCTGCGCCAGCGCATAACCGGCGCCAGGGTCACGAAGGTCGGACGGCGCGCCAAATATGGGCTGGTCGAAACCGACCGCGGCGACACGATGGTCTTCCATCTCGGCATGTCGGGCAGCTGGCGGCTCGATCCGACCGAGATCGGCAAGCACGACCATGTCGTAATCGAGACCGAGGAGGGGCGGCGGCTCGCGCTCAACGATCCGCGCCGCTTCGGCTCGATCGACCTGCTGCCCACGGACACGCTCGAATCGCACCTGCCATTCTCGGCGATGGGGCCGGAGCCGCTCGGCGAATCCTTTGATGGCGCCTATCTAGCCGGCGCGCTCGAGGGGCGCAGCGCTCCGATAAAGGCGCTGCTGCTCGACCAAAGGATCGTCGCCGGCCTCGGCAACATCTATGTCTGCGACGCCCTCAATCTCGCCCGGATCGCGCCTGGCAGGGCCGGCGGCCACATTGCGCGGCCACGCCTCGACGTCCTCGCCGATTCGGTGAAGACGGTGCTGCGCGCCGCGATCAAGGCGGGCGGCTCGAGCCTGCGCAACTATGTCCGGCCGGACGGCGAGCTCGGCTATTTCTCGTCGGAATGGCGCGTTTACGGCCGGGAGGGATTGCCCTGCCCGAATTGCGGGGCGGTGATTCGCCGCCGGGTCGATGGCGGCCGCTCGACCTTCTATTGTGCGAAGTGCCAGCGATGATGGTTGACCAGAAGGGCCGAGCAGCGTAGAGGCGCCCGGCAGAGCGGGTGCGGTTCGGCCGCACCCTTTTCATTTTATCGTCAAGAGGCAAGAAGATGGCGAATACGCCGCAAGCAAAGAAGCGCATCCGTCGCAACGCAAGCCGCGCCGAGATCAATGGCGCGCGCGTCAGCCGCATCCGCACCTTCATCAAGCAGGCCGAGGCGGCGATCGCCGGCGGCAACAAGGACCAGGCGCGCGAGGCGCTCAATCGGGTCCAGCCCGAGCTGGCGCGCGGCGTCGCCAAGGGCGTCTTCCATAAGAATACGGCAGCGCGGAAATTGTCGCGCCTGACGCGGCGTCTCACCGCCCTCGGCTAAGCCGCTCGAAACGCAGGAACAGCGCCCGCCGGCCCCCTGGCCGGCGGGTTTTTTGCGTCCGCGAGCAGCGAATCGAAAAACCCCAGGAGTTCTGCCGATTCGCACTTTGTTGCGGCGCAAGAATGATTGCAACTACTTGAGATTATTGAGTTAAATATCGAAGTGCGCAGAATTCCGCGGTTTTTTCGAAGTCAACAAAAGAATGTTGTGTGACTCTTTTTTTACCCCTTGATTGAGACTCGATCCGGTACCTAAAACAGCCTTTCCGGCCGGACGAATCCGATCGGACGCAACAGCAAAATGTCGTACGACCACGGCCGCCGGGGGGTGTTTCGCCGTAGGGGTGGATTTTGCACCGAAAGTAGCCGCCATGGGAAGCGGCAGGAGAGAGCGAGGGGGTAAGCACGCGTGGTACAAAC
>JAYRLF010000540.1:0-2153 GCA_041905385.1 Allosphingosinicella sp. | reverse complement strand
GCCGCTTTCCGACATGAACGGTGCAGGCATCTACTGGCAGGCTGCCTGGTGGTTCCGCCTCTATTGGGGCGCGGTGGCAGTCCTGCTGCTGGTCGGCGCGCATCTGCTCTGGCGCCGCGGCACCGAGACCCGCCTTCGCCCAAGGCTTCGGCGGGCCAAGGCCCGGCTGAAGGGCGCGCCGGGCGTCATCGCCGGCACGTCGCTGGCGCTGGCGGCGGTCACCGGCGGCTGGATCTTCTACAACACCAACATCCTGAACGAATATCGGACCGAGGATGACGGCGAGCGCTTCGCCGCGGACTATGAGAAGAACTTCCTCCGCTACGAGACTCTCGCCCAGCCGACGATCAGCCACGCCCGGCTCGAGGTCGACCTGTTTCCGGACGAGATCCGCGCCGAGGTCCGCGGCCGCTACCGGCTCACAAACCTGACCGGCCGGGCGATCCGCGACGTCCACGTCCGCAACGGCAATCGCTGGCTCGAATTGCTCGCGGTGGATTTCCCGGGGGCGCGGCTCGCCACGCGCGACGAGGAATTCGATTATCGCATCTATCGGCTCGACCGGCCGATGGCGCCGGGCGAGACGCGCGACCTCGCCTTCCGCGCACGCCGCCAGCAGGTCGGATTCCGCAACGCCAATGCCGATACGCGGCTCGTCCCCAACGGCACCTTCCTCAACAGCTTCGAGCTGGCGCCGGTGATCGGCATGGACCGATCGATCCTGCTGCGCGACCGGGCAGTGAGGCGCCGCAACGGCCTGCCCCCGGAATTGCGGCCGGCCCGGCTCGAGGATCCCGCCGGCACCCGCCGCACCTATTTCGGCGGCGGCTGGACCACGGCGGATATCACCATCTCGACGACGGCCGACCAGGTCCCGATCGCGCCGGGCCGCAAGGTCTCGGACCGCACCGCCGACGGTCGCCGCATCGCGCGCTTCGTCTCCGACGCGCCGATCCTCACCTTCTTCTCCGTCCAATCGGCCCGCTATGCGGAGGCGCGGCGCATGCACGACGGCATCGCCTTGTCGGTGCTCCATCATCCGCGCCACGCCTGGAACGTCGATCGGATGCTCGACGCGATGCAGTCGAGCCTGGATTATTATCAGGACGCGTTCGGCCCCTATCAGTTCGACCAGGCCCGGATCATCGAGTTTCCGGGCTATGCGAGCTTCGCCCAGGCCTTCGCAAACACCATGCCTTATTCCGAGGCGATCGGCTTCCTCGCCGACAATAGCGATCCGAACGCGATCGATTATGTCACCTACATCACCGCGCACGAGATGGCGCACCAATGGTGGGCGCATCAGGTGATCGGCGCGGACTCGCAGGGCGGCACGATGCTGTCGGAGACGCTCGCCCAATATTCCGCGCTGATGGTCATGAAGCGGCTCTACGGGGAGGACAAGATCCGCCGCTTCCTCCAGTTCGAGCTCGACAATTATCTGCGCAGCCGCGGCGGCGAGGCGATCGAGGAGCTGCCGCTGATGCGGGTCGAGAACCAGCCCTATATCCATTACCGCAAGGGCTCGCTCGTCATGTACCTGCTGCAGCAGCGGATCGGCGAAGCCGCGGTCAACCGCGCGCTCAGACGGCTGGTCGAGCGCTATCGCTTCCAGGGCGCGCCTTATCCCCGCTCGATCGACCTCGTCCGGCTGCTGCGGGCGGAGGCGCGCAGCCCTGAGGACCAGGCGCTGATCACCGATCTGTTCGAGCGGATCACGCTCTACGATCTCAAGGTCGACCAGCCGACCGCGGTGCGGCGGCCGGATGGGCGCTGGGACGTGACCGTCACCGTCGAGGCGCGCAAACTCTACGCCGACGGGCGCGGCGAGGAGCGCGAGGCGCCGCTCGCCGACCGGATCGAGATCGGCCTGTTCACCGCCTTGCCGGGGCGCGGCGCCTTCGACCGGTCCAACGTGCTGTCGATGGAGCGGCGGCCGATCCGTTCCGGCCGCCAGGTGCTGCGCTTCGTCACTGCGCAGCGGCCGACCCATGCCGGCGTCGACCCCTACAATTACTATGTCGACCGCAATTCGCAGGACAATGTCGCGCCGATTGGATGAGGGTTGTGGTAAGATCGCTGCACCAGCCCGCTCCCCCACCCGGCCTCCCACAGCATACCATGTCGGGAGGCCGGGTGGGGGAGCGGGCTGG
>JAYRLF010000539.1:0-2154 GCA_041905385.1 Allosphingosinicella sp. | reverse complement strand
CGGCCTCCCAACGACAGGTTACGCTATGGGAGGTCGGGTGGGGGAGCGGGCCGGCGCAGCCCTTAACATCAGCGCATCGACAGCCAGACCAGTGCCGCAGCGCCGGCGACAATCCGGTACCAGGCGAAGGGCGCGAAGCCGCGGCGCGAGACGATGCCGATGAACCAGCGGATCACCACCACCGCAACGATGAACGAGACAACGAAGCCGATCGCGATGTCGTCCATCCCGACCAGCCCGAGATCGTCGCGATTCTTGTAGAGCTCCAGCGTCGACGCGCCGATCATGGTCGGGATGGCGAGGAAGAAGCTGAACTCGGCCGCCGTCCGCCGCTCGACCCCGAGCGATAGTCCGCCGAGGATGGTCGCGCCCGAGCGGCTGACACCGGGGATCATCGACAGGCACTGGATCAGGCCGATTCCGGCCGCCTTGCCGAGCGAGATGTCGGCGACGCCGCGCTCGCTGCCCTGGGGCGCCCGCCGCTCGATCGCCAGGATGGCGATGCCGCCGAGGATCAGCGCCCAGGGGACGATCGACGCATTGCCGAGCATCGCTTCGATCTGGCGATGGATCAGCAGGCCGAGAATCGCCGAAGGCAGGAAGGCGACGACGATGTTGCGCACGAACCGCCACGATTCGGGCTGGTTCTTCATCAGGCCGATCAGCACCGCCATGAAGGTCCGCCAGTAGAGCACGATCACCGCCAGGATCGCGCCGAGCTGGATGACGACGTTGAACACCGCGAACTGGTGCGCGTCATAGCCGAGCAGCTCGTTGGCGAGGATGAGATGGCCGGTCGAGGAGACCGGGATGAACTCGGTGACGCCCTCGACGATGCCGAGGATGATGATCGCAAGCAACGACGGTTCCATCCGGCGCGCTTAGCGGGCGAAGATGGCCGGGGCCAGCCGGATCTTATTGACAATGCTGTAAGTTCGCACCACCTTTCAGCCATGTCCGCTTCGCAGCCCAGGCACCTTCACGCGCTCGCGATCCTGCCCGGCGACATCGATTTCATGGGCCACGTCAACAATGCGGTCTATCTGAAGTGGGTGCAGGAAGCGGTGATCGACTATTGGCGCCGGGTCGCCCCGGCCGAGGCGGTCGCGCAGCACCTCTGGGTCGCGATCAAGCATGAAATCACCTATCGCCGTCCGGCCTTCCTCGACGACGCGCTGGTGGCCTCGGTGGTCGCGGAGGGCGTCCAGGGCGCCCGCGCCTTCTTCAGCACGATGATCACCCGCGGCGAGGACATATTGGCCGAAGTGAAGAGCAGCTGGTGCTGCCTCGACGCGGCGACCCTGCGGCCGGCCCGGCTCGCGCGCGACGTCGTTCGATTGTTCCTACCCCAATAGGTCGCGCCTGGCGGGAAAAAGCGCAATCAGTAAGGCGAGGGCTTCGCGAAGCGGCCGTGCCGCCGGTAGAGGGTCAGCCACTCGCCGGCGACGGCCGAGAGCGGCGCCGGGCGGATGCCGAACGCCTCGAAGCCGGGCAGGTCGCCGCTCGCGACATTGTCCTTCTCCATCATCAGCCACTGGTCCCAGCTGATCGGCGCGCCCGGCAGCCAGCCGGTCATCCGCGCGATCATCCGGCCGACCGGATCCGGAATCTCGGCGAGCCCGCGGGCGCGGCCGGTGGCGCGGCAGATCCACTGGTTCAGCTCGCGCATCGTCTGCACCTGCGGCCCGCCCAGCTCGTAGCTGGCGCCGCGATGGGTGCGCGGATCGAGCGCCGCATCGGCGATCGCGCGGCCTAGATCGGCGGCGTGGACCGGCTGCAGCCGCCAGTCGGCGCGCATCACTGGCATGACCGGCAGCCACTGCGCCATCCGCGCGAAGCGGTTCACGAAATTGTCCTCGGCGCCGAACACGATTGACGGCCGGATGATGGTGGCGCCGGGGAAGGCTTCGCGCAATGCGATCTCGCCTTCGCCCTTGGTGCGGGCATAGTGGCTGTGGCTTTCGGGATCGGCGCCGATCGCCGAGATATGGACCACCGCATCGGCGCCGGCCGCGGCCGCCGCCTCGCCGATGTGGCGCGGTCCGCCGACATGGACGGCATGCATGCCGCCGCCGAATGTCCCGACCAGATTGACCACCGCGTCCGCGCCGGCCATCGCCGCCCCGACGCAGACCAGGTCGGTCACGAACGCGC
>JAYRLF010000097.1:0-11666 GCA_041905385.1 Allosphingosinicella sp. | reverse complement strand
CCGCGCAGCACCAGCTCGGTGACCCGTTCGGCATGGGTCTGGGCGTAAGCGAGCGCGAGGGTCGAGCCCCACGATCCGCCATAGACCATCCAGCGCTCGATCCCGGCCATCTCGCGCAGCCGCTCGATGTCGGCGACCAGGTGCCAGGTCGTATTCGCCTCGAGCGAGGCGTGCGGCGTCGACCGGCCGCAGCCGCGCTGGTCGAACAGCAATATATCGTAGCGCGCCGGATCGAACTGGCGGCGATGGTCGGGGCTGCAGCCGGCGCCCGGCCCGCCGTGGAGGAAGACGACCGGCTTCGCTCCGGGCGTGCCGCAACGCTCCCAATAGAGGCTGTGGCCGTCGCCGACGTCGAGCCGGCCGGTCTCATAGGGCTCGATCGGCGGATAGAGGGTGCGGCGTCCGGTCATCAAAAGCTCTCTTCCTCGTAGATCCGGCCGATGTCGCCGGCCCATTCGCCGTGATAGCGGTCGAGCAGGCGCTCGGCAGGCGTTTTTCCCGACGCGATCACTTCGCGCAATGGGTCGAGGAAGCCGGATTCGTTGTCGCCCGAGCTGTTGAGCTTGGCGCGCGAATTGAGTCCGGCCTCGGCGATGTCGAGGATGCGGCGGCCGAGCGCGAGCAGGCTCTCGCCGCGCGGCGTCTCGGCGGCGATGCCCAGCTTCGGCACCGCGTCGCGCAGCCGCTGGCGTTCCTCGATCGACCAGTCCTTGACCTCGTCCCAGGCGGCGCCGAGCGCGCTGTCGTCGTAGAGCAGGCCGACCCAGAGCGCGGGCAGGGCGCAGATCCGGCTCCACGGACCGCCGTCGGCGCCGCGCATCTCGAGGAAGCTCTTGAGCCGCACCTCGGGAAAGATGGTCGAGAGATGGTCGGTGAAATCGGAGATCAAAGGCGTCTCGCCCGGCAGGCCGGGCAGCCGCCCGTCGAGGAAGTCGCGGAAGCTCTGGCCGGCGACGTCGATATATTTGCCGTCGCGATAGATGAAGTACATCGGCACATCGAGGGCATAGTCGAGATAGCGCTCGTAGCCGAAGCCGTCCTCGAACACGAAGGGCAGCATGCCGGTGCGGTCGGCGTCGGTGTCCGACCAGATGTGGCTGCGGAAGGAAAGGAAGCCGTTCGGCTTCTTCTCGGTGAAGGGCGAATTGGCGAACAGGGCGGTCGCCAGCGGCTGCAGCGCCAGGCCGACCCGGAACTTGCGCGCCATGTCCGCCTCGGACTCATAGTCGAGATTGGTCTGGATGGTGCAGGTGCGCAGCATCATGTCGAGGCCGAGGCTGCCGACCTTCGGCATGTAGTTCAGCATGATCGCGTAGCGGCCTTTGGGCATGACCGGCAGCTCGGCGCGCGTCTTGTCCGGCCACATGCCGAGGCCGAGAAAGCCGATTCCGAGCTCCTCGCCGAGCGCCTTCACCTGCCGCAGATGGCGGCCCGCCTCGGCGCAGGTCTCGTGGAGGTGGCTGCGCTGGGCGCCGGACAGCTCGAGCTGGCCCGCCGGCTCGAGGCTGATCGCGCCGTCCTCGCCGCTCAGGGCGATGATCTTGCCCTGCTCGAGCACCGGCTGCCAGCCGAACCGGGTCATCGCCTCCAGCAGGTCGCGGATCCCCCCCGTCTCGTCATAAGCGGGCGCGCGATGGTCGTCGCGGCGATAGACGAATTTCTCATGCTCGGTGCCGATCCGCCAGGCATCGCGCGGCTTCTCGCCCTTGGCGAAGGCGTGGAGGAGATCGTCGCGGCTCTCGACTCGATGGTCGCCTTTCGCGGGTCCGGTGCGGGTCGTCATGGCGCGCCCTCTAGCGGTCGGCCGCGGCCATCGCCAGCAGGTTTCGATCGACTACCGAACCGGCTCGACCGACGAGTCGCTCGCGGCGGCCATGCGGGTATCACGTCGACGACAGCGCCGCGCAGCGGCAGCCTTTTCTCGCAGAGACGCAGAGGGCGCAGAGAGCGCAATGGCCCGCGCGGGGCTCAAATTCCGAGGAGTCGGCGCCGATGTCTGCGTCGCGCCAGGCCCTCTATGCTCTCTGCGCTCTCTGCTTCTCTGCGAGAACAAATCCCTTCTTTGCCATACTAGCGAACAGGCCCGACCGACCAATCGCCGGCCTTTGCCATCCACAGAGCGACAGCGGCGAGCGCCGCGGTGTCGGCGCGAAGGATGCGTGGGCCGAGCGAGACCGGTTTCGCGGACGGCGCGGCGCGGATCGCCGCCCGTTCCTCGTCGGTGAAGCCGCCCTCCGGGCCGATCAATAGGGCGGCCGGCCCGGCTTCGGCAGCGTCGGCCAGCGGCGTGCCGCCGCCCTCGTCGGCGAAGTAGAGCGCGCGCCCGGCCGGCCAGTCGCGCAGCAGCGCCTCGAGCTTCACCGGCTCGGCCAGCTCCGGCAGCGCCGTCCGCTCGCATTGCTCGGCCGCCTCGACCGCATGGGCGCGCAGCCGCTCCAGGTTGAGCCGGTCGACGATCGTGCGCCGGGTCAACACCGGCACCAGCCGCGCCACGCCGAGCTCGGTTGCCTTCTCGACCAGCCAGTCGATCCGCCCGCGCTTGATCGGCGCGAACAGCAGCCAGAGGTCCGGCACGGCCTCGCGCGCGCGCAGTCGCTCGCCGAGCCGGACCGTGACGCGCTTGCGCCCCGCCTCCTCGATCTCGGCGAGCCACTCGCCGGTGGAATCGTCGAACAACTTGACCTGCGCGCCCGCCTGAAGGCGCAGCACATTGGCAAGATAATTGGCCGCCGGCCCCTCGAGCGTCAGCGTCGCCCCCGCGGCGAGCGGCTGTTCGACGAAGAGCCGGGGCAGGCTCGACGGCGGCCAGGCGGGGGTTGCGACCATGCGTCCCGTTACGGCAGACGCCCTGTCGAGACCAGCCGGTCCGGTCAGGCGGGCGCCGGCTCGAGGCACTCGGCGGCGAACGTCTCGATCATCGCGGCAAAGGCTTCCGGCGCTTCGATCGGTGCGAACTCGGCGGTCCCGGCGAGGGTCTCGCCGCGCACCCGCAAGGCGCCAGCTGCGCGAAGCCCTTCGACATAGTCGTCCGGACTGCCGCCGTCGGCATCGCCGCGGAAATAGAGGATCGGCGTCGCGATCGCCTTGGGCTCCCGGTTGCGCGCCGCGTCGGCGGCGAAGGCGCGATACCAGTCGAAGCCGGCGGTCAGCGCCTCGCGGCGGCGATAGGCGCGGGCGAAGGCGGCGCGGACCCGGTCCGGCAAGGGGTGGGTCTTGCTGCCGAGGAAATCGAAGAAGAAATCGAAATAGGTCCGCTCCCGTCCCGCGACCAGTTGCTCGGGCAGGCGCGGCACCGCATGCAGCGCGAAATGGAAGATCCGCGGATCGCTCGCCACCGCGTCCCAGGGGCTGATTCCGGGAATCGCCGTATTGCCGACCGCCGCCCCGGCGATCCGGTGCTGCTGGTCCCGCGCCGCGGCGAAGGCGATCATGCCGCCGACATCGATCCCGGCGATCAGTATCGATCGCGCGCCCAGCCGTTCGGCGGCATCGAGCACCACCTCCGCGAGCCGATGCTTCTCGGCCGACGGCGGCGCGCCGTGCGAATCCCCGACCGCGGGAAGGTCGAGTGCGATCGTGAAATGGGTGCGGCCGAGCCGGTCGATCACGGAATCGTACAGGCTCGAATCGTGCGGCCAGCCATGGAGCAGCAGGATCGCGGGCCGCGAAGAATCGCCCGCGATCCGCGCGCTGAGCTCCATCGCGCCGCATTTGACGGGCTCGTTTCGCATGGCCGCTGAACCGGACTCGCCGCGCCCGGTTCCGCCGACGGGACGGGATGGGCTAGAGGTACGACATGTTCCAAACCGACATCGTCCCGGACAGCGAGCGCCGCGGCCTGATCGGCGCATTGCCGGCCGCGATCCGGCCTTATGCCTCGCTGATCCGGCTCGATCGGCCGATCGGCGCCTGGTTGCTCTTCTGGCCGGGCGCGTGGAGCGTCGCGCTCGCCGGCATGGGCGGCGGACCTTTGAGCGGGCGCGGCTGGAGCCTGGTCCTTTGGCTCGCGCTCGGCGCCTGGGCGATGCGCAGCGCCGGCTGCGTCTATAACGACATCATCGACCGCGACCTCGATTCGCAGGTCGAACGGACCCGGCTGCGGCCGCTGGCGAGCGGGCGCGTCTCACTGAAAGGCGCCTGGGCCCTGCTCGTCGCGATGAGCCTGATCGGCCTCGTCGTCCTGCTCCAGCTCACCCGAACCGCCCAGCTGATCGCGCTCGCCAGCCTCGCCCTCGTCGCGGCCTATCCCTTCATGAAGCGGATCACCTGGTGGCCGCAGGCCTGGCTCGGCCTGGTCTTCTCCTGGGCGGCGCTGGTCGGTTGGCCGGCGGTGACCGGCCGGATCGAGACGCCGGCGCTGTTCCTCTATGCCGGGGCGATCTTCTGGGTGATCGGCTACGACACGATCTACGCCCTGCAGGACCGCGAAGACGACGCCCTGGTCGGCGTCAAATCCTCCGCCCGCGCGCTTGGGCGGCACGCACGCCTGGGAGTCGCCATCTGCTACGCCCTGGCGCTCCTGCTCTGGGCCTTCGCCATCAACGCGGTCCGCTACGAGCCGCTGGCCCTGCTGGCTTTGGCGCCGGTCGCGCTCCACCTCGCCTGGCAGGTCGCGGCGCTCCGCCCCGACGACGGCGACGACGCCCTCGCCAAGTTCCGCTCGAACCGCTTCGCCGGCCTGCTGATGTTCCTCGCCTGCTTCGTGGTGGGCGCGTCTTAACTATCCTCCCTGTCGCCGAAGGCGATGGGGAGGGGGACCAGCCGTAGCTTTAGCGAAGGCTGGTGGAGGGGCGAATGGCGCTGGAATGCCCCTCCACCAGCCTGCGGCTGATGGGCAGGGTCGGTTCGCCCCGCGAACCGAAGCCCTGTCCGGGGGACAGGGCGACCTGCCCATCCCTCCCCATCCGCTTCGCGGACAGGGAGGATAGGGCGCGGGGCTTGCTTTCTCCCCCCTCTGCTCTAACTGCCCGCCATGCTCAGCATTTCCCAGGCCGAAGCGCGCGCCGCCGCGCTGGTGGAGGCCGCGCGCAAGGCCGGCGCGGACGCCGCCGACGCCATCTATGTCGGCGACGCCTCGACCTCGATCCAGGTCCGCCTCGGCGCGCTCGAGGATGTCGGCCGTTCCGAGGGCGAGGAGATCGGCCTGCGCGTCTTCGCCGGCACCCGCTCCGCCAGCGTCTCCTCGTCTGACCTTTCCGACGACGCGCTCGCAGCTCTGGTCGAACGCGCGGTCGCGATGGCGCGCCAGGCGCCGGAGGACGAACATGCCGGCCTCGCGCCGGAAGAACGGCTCGCGCGCGGGCCATTGCCCGAGCTCGAGGCCGATGACGGCGCCGATCCGTCGCCGGCCGAGCTGAAGGAAAAGGCGCTGGCCGCCGAGGATGAAGCCCGCGCCGTGCCCGGCGTCACCAACAGCGAGGGCGCCGGCTGGAGCGCCGGCCGCACCGTGATCGCGCTCGCGACCAGCCATGGCTTCGTCGGCGGCTATACGACCAGCGGCTATGGCGGCTGGGCGAGCGTGATCGCCGGCACCGGCAGCGACATGCAGCGCGACCATGCCAGCCACAGCGCCCGCTTCTATGCCGATCTCGACGCCCCGGAAGCGATCGGCCGCCTCGCCGCCGAGCGCACCGTGAAGCGCCTCAATCCCGGCAAGCTGCCGAGCGGGACCATGCCGGTCCTGTTCGACCCGCGTATCGGATCGAGCCTGGTCGGCCATCTGCTCGGCGCGATGAGCGGCCCGTCGATCGCCCGCAAGACCAGCTTCCTGATCGGCCGCGAGGAGGAGGCCCTCTTCCCCGATTCGATCCGGATCGTCGACGATCCGCACCGGCGCCGCGGCCTCAAGTCGAAGCCGTTCGACGGCGAGGGCGTCGCAACCGTGCGGCGCAACCTGGTCGAGCAGGGCCGGGTGACCGGCTGGCTGCTCAACGCCGCCTCTGCGCGCCAGCTCGGCCTCGAAGTGACTGGCCACGCCACCCGCGGCACCAGCGGCCCGCCCGGCACCGGCGCGTCCAACGTCCATGTCGAGCCCGGCGCGCTCTCGCCCGAGGCGCTGATGGCCGACGTGAAAAACGGCCTCTACGTCACCGAGCTGATCGGCCAGGGCGTCAATCCGGTCACCGGCGACTATAGCCGCGGCGCGTCCGGCTTCATCATCGCGGACGGCCGGCTCGCCGCCCCGGTCGCCGAGATCACCATCGCCGGCAATCTGCTCGACATGTTCCCGACCCTGGTCGCGGCCGACGATCTCGAGTTCCGCCGTCCCGTCAACGTGCCGACCCTGCGGGTCGAAGGGATGACCGTCGCGGGTGCTTGAGGAGGTCGCCAGCATCGCCGAGGAGGCCGGCCGGATCGCGGCCGCACGTTGCGGCGGCGACTTCCGGCGCTGGGAGAAGTCGCCCGGCAATCCGGTTTGCGACATCGATCTCGAGGTCGACGCCTTTCTGCGCGAGCGGCTCGCCGCGGTCGACGGCGAGGCCGGCTGGCTGTCCGAGGAGACGCTCGACGACAGCGACCGGTTCGAGCGCCGCCGGCTCTGGGTGGTCGATCCGATCGACGGCACCCGCGACTATCTGCGCGAGCGGCCGGGCTGGTGCGTCTCGGTCGCTTTGGTCGAGGACCGCGTGCCGGTGCTCGGCGTGCTCGCGGCGCCGGCCCGCGGCGAGCTCTGGACCGCCTCGCGCGGCCAGGGCAGCCGCCGCAACGGCGTGCCGCTTGCGGTCAGTCCGCGCTCCGAACTGCCCGGCGCCCGGGTTCCGGCCGACCAATTGCCCCAGGTCGATCAGGATCTCGTGCCGGTCGCCAAACCCAATTCGATCGCGCTCCGCATCGGCCTCGTCGCCGCCGGCGAGGCCGACCTCGTCGCCACCCTGCGCTGGGGCTTCGAATGGGACATCGCCGCCGCCGCACTGATCGCCGAGGAAGCCGGCGCGACCGTCAGCGGCGCCCTTGGCCAGCCACTCGCCTTCAACTCCGCCTTCGGCGAAGCCTTCGGCGTGTTGGTCGCGACACCGGGCATCCACGCCGCCGCCGTAGACCGCCTCCGCGAACGCGCCATGGCGGTCGTCTAACCTCCCATCCTCCCTGTCGCGAAGCGATGGGGAGGGGGACCGCGCGCGAAGCGCGTGGTGGAGGGGCTTGGGCCAAACGCCCTTCCATCAGGCTTCCGCCGTCCCTCCTCCCTAAAAACCCCGCCCACCCGGACGAAACGACTCTTCGAACGCAAAAATCTGGTCTATCATCCGGTCGGGCTCGAAAGAGGCGCCGATGAAGATCTGGCCTGGCATTTGTCTGCTCGCAGCCTTCGCCGCAGCCCCCCCGGCCGTCGCGCAAGACCCACCGCCTGCCCAATTCGAGCCGCCGCCCGACGACACCGTCCCCTATCTCCCCGACGACACCAGCCGCATGACGGTCTCGGTCAACATCACCGGCAACGGTCCCTATCGCTTCCTCGTCGACACCGGTTCGGAGCGCACCATCATCTCGCGCGAGCTCGCCCAGCGCCTCCGGCTCGAACTGGGGACCCCGGCCGAGGTGCACAGCATGACCGAGGTCAGCGACGTGCGCACCGCGATCATCCCGTCGCTCGATCTCGGCGTGCGCCGCGTCCGCAACATTCACGCGCCGATGCTCGAGCGTCGCCATCTCGGCGCGGAAGGCATGCTCGGCGTCGACAGCCTCCAGGCGCACCGGGTGCTGTTCGATTTCGCGCGGCAGGAAATGCGGATCACCGCCGCGCGCAGCGAGGAGATCGGCTGGCCGGAAGGCTCGATCGTCGTCACCGGCCGGCGCCTGATGGGCCGGCTGGTCCTGGTCGACGCCGATGTCGAGGGCACGCCGATCCGCGCGATCGTCGACACCGGCGCCCAGGTCTCGATCGCCAATTCGGCGCTCCGCCGCCGCCTCGAGCGCCGCCGCCGGCTCGGGGCGACGGTCCCGATCCAGCTGCTCAGCGTCACAGGCGGCCACCTCAGCGCCGACGCCACCGTGGTCTCGGAGATGCGGCTGGGCGGCGTCACCATCAACAACCTGCCGATCGCCTTCGCCGACGTGCACCCGTTCCGCAAGCTCGGCCTCGACGACCGCCCGGCGATCCTGCTCGGCATGGACGCGCTCACCCTGTTCCAGCGCGTGTCGATCGATTTCGCCAATCGGCGGGTGCGGCTGCTGCCGCTGTCGGAGCGGGCGGGCGAGGTGCGGCTGGCGCGCCGCGACTGATCGCCTGGCGGCTCAGACGACGGACAGCACCGGCGGCACCCGCAGCCGCGGGATCTCGATCTTCGGGCATTTGTTCATCACGACCTTGAGCCCGGCCGCCTCCGCCCGCGCCGCCGCCTCCTCGTTGATCACGCCGATCTGCAGCCAGACCGATTTCGCGCCGGCCGCGATCGCCTCGTCGACCGCCTCTCCGGCCGCTAGCGGGCGGCGGAAGATGTCGACCATGTCGATCGGCTCGCCGATCTGGGCGAGCTCGCGCCAGACATATTCGCCATGGACATGCTCGCCGGTGATCTGCGGATTGACCGGCAGCACCCGATAGCCGCGGCTCTGTAGATAGGCCATCACGCCATAGCTCGGCCGGTCGGGCCGGTCGGACGCCCCGACCATCGCGATCGTGCGGGTCTCGGCGAGCAGATTGTAGATGTCCTCGTCGCGGGTCAGCGGCATGATTTGCTCCTCTCGTCTCCTCCCTGTCCGCGTAGCGGATGGGGAGGGGGACCGCGCGCGAAGCGCGTGGTGGAGGGGCATTGCGGCGCCCGAAAGCCCCTCCCCCAGCCAATGGCTGGTCCCCCTCCCCATCGCCACCCGCGACAGGGAGGAAAGGTGACACTAAAACGGCGAGCCTCAATTTCGGTTCACCTGCTCCAGCAGCCGCGTCGCCAGCTCCCGGAACAGCATCGCCTCCTCGCCATCCCCGGCGGCGGGCGGATTGCCGGCGTCGGAATCCCGCCGGATCGACGTCTTCAGCGGGATCCGCCCGAGGAACGGAATCGACATCACCTTCGCCGCCGCCTCCGCGCCGCCCGATCCGAACGGGTCGCTGACCTCGCCGCAATGCGGGCAGGCATAGCCGGCCATATTCTCGACCATGCCGATCACCTCGACATTCATCTTGCGGAACATGTCGATCGCCCGGGTCGCGTCGATCAGCGACAGGTCCTGCGGCGTCGAGACGATCACCGCGCCGGCCGGCTTCCATTTCTGGATCAACGTCATCTGGACGTCGCCGGTGCCGGGCGGCAGGTCGACGATCAGCAGCTCGCAATCGCCCCAATCGCCCTCCATCAGGCTCGAGAGCGCGCTCGCCGTCATCGGCCCGCGCCAGGCGACCGCGGTGCCGGGCTCGATCAGCTGGCCCATGGACAGCATCCGCACGCCGTGCGCCGGCACCGGCACGATCCGCTCGTCGATCAGCTCGGGCCGCCCCGCCTGGCCCATGATCCGCGGCTGCGACGGGCCGTAGATGTCGGCGTCGATCAGCCCGACCTTCTTGCCCATCCGCGCCAGCGCGACCGCGATATTGGCCGAGACGGTCGACTTGCCGACGCCGCCCTTGCCGCTGCCGATCGCGATGATCGTCCGCTCCTGCTTCTCGGCGGTCATGGCGATCCTAGTGTCGCTGACGCCCGGCACCGCGATCATCGCCGCGCGCACCTGCCGTTCGAGCCCGGCGCGCTGGTCCGCGCTGAGGCCGGTCGCGTCGAGCATGATCGTCGCCACGCCGTCCTTCAGGCGGCTCATCGCGATCCGCCCGGCCTGGTCGAGATTGCCCTTGCCGGCCGGGTCGGGGATCCCGGCCAGCGCGGCGGCGATGCTGTCGCTGTTTTCGCTCATTCGGGGGGCGATAGAAAAAGCGCGCGGGCTTGGCACTGTTTTTCCGCAAAGTGCATCCCTATAGAAGCGCCATGAGATGGATTTTCGGGTGGGGCCGACGCCTCGGAGCGGTCCTCAGTGACAATCGGGGCGGTCCCTGGGGTTCGGGCGGCGGCGGCGATGATGGCGGCGACGGGCCGCGCAATCCCTGGGGCCAGCCGCCCCGCAAGCGGCGGCCCGGCGGCCGGACCGGCGAGCCGACCGCATTGGACGAGTTCCTCAAGAAGAGCCGCGAGAAGATGGGCGGGCGCTTCCCGCCGAGCGACGGCCGGCCCTATTGGCTCTATGGCCTGATCGCCTTCCTCGTCCTCTGGGTCGTGTTCACCAGCGTCCACCGGATCGGCCCGCAGGAGCGCGGCGTCGTCACCACGGTCGGCTATTATAGCGGCACCATGCAGCCCGGCATCGGCCTCTCCTGGCCGGCGCCGATCGGCCGCGTCCAGAAGGTCGACGTCGAGAATATCCGGACCATGACCATCCCGGAAAATCAGGGCCAGGAGAATCTGATCCTGACCGGCGACCAGAATGTGATCGATCTCGCTTATTCGGTGCGCTGGAACATCAGCGAGCCGCGCCTCTTCGTCTTCCAGATCGTCGAGCCGCAGGAGACGATCCGCGAGGTCGCCGAGAGCGCGATGCGCGCGGTCGTGTCGCGGGTCTCGCTCGACGATGCGATCGGCGCCGGCCGCGCCGAGATCGAGCAGAATGTCGAGCAGGTGATGCAGCAGATCCTCAACGATTATGGCGCCGGCGTCGTCATCCGCGGCGTCGCGATCAGCCAGTCGGTGCCGCCGGCCGCGGTCAATGAGAGCTTCCTCGCCGTCTCGGCGGCCCAGCAGCAGGCGCAGAGCGACATGAACCAGGCCCGCGCCTATGCGCTCCAGATCACCGCCCGCGCTCAGGGCGACGCGGCCGCGTTCGACAAGGTCTTTGCGCAATATCGCCTGGCGCCCGAAGTGACGCGGCGGCGCATGTATTACGAGACGATGGAGCGGGTGCTGTCGCGGGTCGACACGACCATCGTCGAGGCGCCGGGCGTGACGCCCTATCTGCCGCTTCCGGAGATCCAGCGCCGGGCCCAGCCCCAGCCTCAGCCGCAGGGGGGAGCGCAACGATGAACCGCGTCGTCCGCAATCCGATCGCCTTGCTGTTCGCGGCGATCGTCCTCCTGATCGTGGTCGGCTCGACCGTCGCGATCGTGCCCGAGACGCAGCAGGCGGTGATCGTCCGCTTCGGCGAGCCGCAGCGCGTCATCAACCGCTACCGGCCGAACGAGACCTTCGGCAATACCGGCGCCGGCCTCGCCGCGCGCTGGCCGTTCATCGATCAGGTCGTCTGGATCGACAAGCGCATCCAGTCGATCTCGATGGAGAACCAGCAGGTCCTGTCGACCGATCAGCTCCGGCTCCAGGTCGATGCCTTCGCCCGCTACCGGATCGTCAATCCGCTGCAGATGTACATCTCGGCGCGGTCTGAGCAGAATGTCAGCGCGCAGCTCCAGCCGATCCTCGGCTCGGCGCTGCGGAACGAGCTGGGCCGCCGGCCGTTCGCCGCCCTGTTGAGCCCGGAGCGCGGCCAGATGATGGACAATATCCAGAACGCGCTCAATCGCGTCGCCCGCCAATATGGCGCCGAGATCGTCGACGTCCGCATCAAGCGCGCCGACCTGCCCGACGGCACGCCGCTCGATTCCGCCTATCAGCGGATGCGCACCGCGCGCGAGCAGGAAGCGCGCTCGATCCAGGCCCAGGGCCAGAAGCAGGCCCAGATCATCCGCGCCGAGGCCGACG
>JAYRLF010000538.1:0-2163 GCA_041905385.1 Allosphingosinicella sp. | reverse complement strand
GAGCTACCGGGGAGCAGCCTCTTGCGAAGGCAGGGCGGGCCTATAGCAGCCCTGTCGGGGCTTGCAACCCTTCGCACCGATCAAATCGGCGCCAGGCGGCGCGCGGGATCAATTTAGGTGCTAATTGCCGGATTTCAAACGGCGAACTGCTCCATCGCGATGCGCTCGTCGAGGGCGTGCTCGGGATCGAACAGCAAGGTGAGGGCGAGAGTGCGGTCGATGCAGACCTCGACGGTGGCGACGTCGCGCACCTCGTGCTGGTCGGCGACCGCGGAGACTGGCCGCTTGACCGGATCGAGCACGCGGAACGAGATCTTGAGGTCCTCCGGCACCAGCGCGCCGCGCCAGCGGCGGGGGCGGAACGGACTGATCGGGGTCAGCGCGACCAGCTTCGAATTGAGCGGCAGGATCGGCCCCTGGGCGGAGAGATTGTAGGCGGTCGATCCGGCCGGAGTCGCGACCAGCACGCCGTCGCAGATCAGCTCGGGCATCACGACGCGGCCGTTGACCGAGACCTCGACCCAGGCGGTCTGGCGGGTCTCGCGGAGCAGCGAGACCTCGTTGATCGCGTTGTGGCGGACGATCTCGCCGCTCAGCTTGGTAGCGGTCATCTCGAGCGGCGCGACCGCGAAGGACTTGGCGCGCTCGACCCGCTCGGCCAGCGCCTCGATGCGCCAGTCGTTCATCAGGAAGCCGACCGTGCCGCGGTTCATGCCGAAGACCGGGCAGACCCGGCCGCGGGCAAGCATCTCGTGCAGGGTCTGCAGCATGAAGCCGTCGCCGCCGAGCGCGATGATCAGCTCAGCCTCCTCGATCGGCACGAACTCATAGCGCTTGCGCAGCATCCGGTCGGCCGCGCGCGCGGCTTCGGCCGGAGAGGCGACGAGAGCCATCGGCTTCGCGGGGAGCTGAACCATGGTCCTTAGCTACCGCAAGGGACGCCCCCGTCAATGTGCCAAGGCGGGAAGCCCCGAGCCGGCCGATTGGCGCGCGCCCGCCGGACGGCTAGACCGTGCCATGGCCGCGCCGCTTTTCATCCTGTCCTTCCGTCACCGCGACGAGCTGACCCGGCTCGCCGAGGCCGGCGGCTGGCAGCCGATCGCGGCGCGGCGGGCGGACAATGCCGAGGCGCGTTTCGTCGCATCCGGCGCCAGCGTCGCGATCGTCGATGCGCGCGGCGCGGCCGCCGAGGGCCAGGAAGCGGCGCGGGCGATCGCCGACGCGGTCGAGGCCAATGCCGGCGCGCTGCTGGTGCTTGTCTCGCGCACCGACGAAGAGGCGCTGGAGCCGTTCCACCAGCTTGGCGCGACCCATTTCCTGGTCAGTCCGTTCAGCGACGCGCAGCTCGGCCAGGCGATCCGCTTTGCCGAGCGCCACGCCGAACGGGTCGGCGGCGGATCGCGCGGACCGCGCCGCGCCGGCGAGGGCGGCGATCAGAGCGGCGAACAGACCTCCTGGCGCTGGCGGCCGGGCTCGCGCACCGTCGAGCTCAGCCCGGCGCTGGCGCGCAAGGCCGGGCTCGGCGAGGACGAAGGGCGACGGATCAGCCTGATGGAGCTGTTCCGCAAGCTCGATCCTGACGGGCGGCGGGCGGCCCGTTCGGCGATCGACCGGCTGATGTCGACCGGCGAGGCGACCGCCTTCGCCCACCGCGATTCCGACGGGGCAGGGGCGCGGATCGCCCACCATCTGCGCGTCCGAGGCGGCGGCGAGGTGGTCGGGCGGGCCGAGACGATCGCGCCGCGCGGCGCCGGGCCTGGCGCAAGCCGCGACCCGCTGACCGGCCTGTGCGACGGCCAGGCGATGCGCGAGCGGTTGTCGACCTTGCTCGCCGCCGAGGGCGCCGAGGCGATCGTCCTGACTTTGCTGTCGGTCAGCCGCTACGACGCGATCAATGCCGCCTTCGGCCGCGACACCGGTGATTCGGTGCTGCAGGCGGTGGCGCGGCGGATCGAGCGGCAGGCGGACGGACGCAGCGTACTGATCGCCCGCATGGCCGGCGCCGAATTCGCGATCCTGCTCGAGGGGCCGACGACCCTGGGCGACGGCCGCTTCCTCGCCGGCGAGCTGGTCGAGGCGATCGGGCGGCCATTCGTCTCCGGCGATCACGCGATCACCCTGGGCAGCCGGGCCGGCGTCGCCATCTCCCAGGCGGGCGACGAT
>JAYRLF010000096.1:0-11715 GCA_041905385.1 Allosphingosinicella sp. | reverse complement strand
GCACGTTGACCAACCGATAATCCTGCTGGTCGCCGAAATTGAAGCGGGCGCCGTCTGCGCCCTGGTCGGGAATCGCGCGCCGCTCCCAGGCTGGCATGCCGGCGTGGATGCGCTCGGCGGGCGTGCCGGGCCGCAGCTCGAGATAGTTCCAGCCGTTCTGCCAGCCCCAGCTGGTCAGGAACTCGCTCTCGCCGAGGCTGGCCGAGGTGAAGGCCACCAGCATCGAGATCCGCATGTGCGAGTTCTTCGGCAGATCGGCGAAGACGCCGGTCACGCGGCGATCCTGCGGGGCGCCGTCCTCGCCGATCAGGGTGATGGTGCGGCCGACCGGATTCTCGGTGCCGAAGATGCGTAGCGCCTGCGTGCGCGACAGGACGACATTGCCGACCGCGTTCAATGCGGTGCGCGGGTCTCCGTGCAGCAGCGGGACGCGGAACATGTCGAAGAAGGCGCCTTCGACCATGCGCGCGTCCTCGATATTGAAGGCGGCGCCGTCGCGGACAACTGTCGGCGCGCTCGCCCGCAGATAGACCCGGCGCACGACTTCCGGAAAATTCTGGCTGAGACTGGCGCCCGAGACATAGGAGGACATCTGGGTGTGGAGGCCCGGGCCGTTCGGCCCGGGCACGTAATTGGTCTGCAGCTGGAAGATATTCTCCGCATTGGGCAGCGCCGCGTCGTAGCTGCTCTCATAGCGCACGTAGAGCAGCAGCAGCAGGCAGGCGGCGAGGCCGGTCGCGAGGCCGAAAATGTTGATGAACGCGTAGATCCGGCTGTTCATCAGCGCACGCAGGCCAACCGCGAGATAGTTGCGGAGCATCGGAGCGATCTTTCTATTCGTAGCGCAAGGCGTGGATCGGATTGGCGCGGGCGACCTTGATCGCGTGGCTGGCGATGGTCGCGATCGCGATCGTCAGCGCGACCACCCCGGCGAGCAGGAACGGCACGAAGCCCAGGTCCATGCGCGTGTCGAAGCCGTTCAGCCAGTCGCGCATCAGCCACCAGGCGATCGGCCAGGCGATCAGATTCGCGATGATGATCGGCTTGGCGAATTGCCAGGCGAGCAGCCGGACGATGTCGCGAGTGCGCGCCCCGAGCACCTTGCGGATGCCGATCTCCTTGGTGCGGCGCTCGGCGGTGAAGGCGGCGAGGCCGAACAGGCCGAGGCAGGCGACGACGATCGACAGCAAGGCGAAGGCGGCGAAGGCCTGCGCCCTGGCGTCGTCGGCCTCGTATAGCTCGGCCATGACATCGTCGCTGAACTGCGCCTCGAACGGCACCTCGTTGGTGATGCTCTTCCACGCCTGCTCGACCGCAGCGCGGACCTCGGCCGGGTTGCCGGTATAGCGCAGCACGACATGGGTGTGGCCGCTGTTCATGTTCTGGAACATGATCGGGTCGAGCGGCAGCCGGACCGAGCGGAAGCGGGCGTCGCGGACGACGCCGATCACGGTCGCGGGGACGAGGCCGATCTCATTGTCGACCAAGGCGGCGCGGAAGGTGCGTCCGACCGCGTCCGCAGGGTTGTTGAAGCCGAGCCGGCGCGCAGCGAGCTCGTTAATGACGATATTGGCCCCGCGCGCGGCGAGCGCCCGCTGGGCGGGCAGGTCCGGCGGGAAAGGCAGGGTCATGTCGTCCATCGGCCGGCGGTCGTCGAACCAGCGGCCGGCGAGCAGGGTCATGCCCATCGCATCGAGATAGCCTTCGTCGACCTGGTAGGTGCCAATATTGGCCGGCTCGCTGCGGCCGGGAACCATGACGCCGGTATTGTTCTGATTGTCGGTGGCGACCGCGATCGTGGTGCGGCCGGCGGCCTGGACGCCAGGGATCCGGCGCATCCGGTCGACGATCTGCTGGCCCTTGTCGAGCAGTTGGTAGCGAGAAAGCCCCTCGAACTGGAGGATGTTTTCGCGGTTGAAGCCCGGATCGAGCGTGCGGGCATAGACGGTCTGGCCGTAAATCACGGCGGTGCAGATGATCAGACCGATCGACACGGCGAACTGGGCGACCACCAGCACGCTGCGCAACCGGCCGCTGCCGGGCGTCTCCGACGAGCTCTTGTTCGCCTTGAGGACGGTCGCCGGCTCGAACCGCGACAGGAAGAAGGCGGGGTAGAGCCCCCCCAATATCCCGACCAGAACGACCAGGCCGAGCACGGGCAGCATGATGCCCTGCGCGCCGAAATAGCTGACCGTGATCTCGGCATCGAGGAAGTTGGAGAAGAAGGGCATCGAGATCTCGACCAGAGCGAGCGCGATCACCATCGCGACCACCGCCATGATGATCGATTCGCCGATGAACTGGACGACGAGCTGTCGGCGATTGGCGCCCAGCGCCTTCCTCAGCGCGACCTCGCGGGCGCGCTGGCTGGCGCGGGCGGTGGCGAGATTGGTGAAGTTCACCACCGCCATTCCGAGGATCAGCAGGGCGACGATCGCGAAGGTGACGATCGTGGTGCGGTCGTTGCCGGGCCGCATCGCCGCCGCCTGGGCGCGGCCGAGGTGAACGTCCTGGAGATTGACGATGTGCCAATCCTGGTCGTCGCCGGCATTGAAGCGCGCCTCTCCGGCATTCTGGTCCGGGATGGCGCGGCGTTCCCACGCCGGCAGGCCGGCGCGGATCGCTTCCACGTCGGCGCCGGGCCGCAGCTTGATATAGACATAGCCGTTCTGGCAGCCCCAGCAGGTCAGGCCCTGCGGCTGGTCGGCATTATAGGCGACGAAGTCGATCCGGATCAGGCTGTTGATCTCGAGGTGGGTGTTGCGCGGCAGGTCGCGCAGCACGCCGGTGATGCGGAAGTCGCGATGCTGGCCGCGCGTGATCAGGGTCATCGTCTGGCCGAGGACATTGTCGGTGCCGAACCGGCGGCGCGCCTCGGATTGGGTGATGATCGCGCTGTTGACCTGGGCGAGAGCGGTGCGCGGATTGCCGCGGACCAGAGGCAGCGAGACGACGTCGAGGAAATTGCCGTCGACCCAGAGATAGTCCTCGGTCGTCGTCGCTTGGCCGTTCCGGAAGAAGACCGGATTGTTGTTGGAAACGTAGACCTCATTCTCGATCTGCGGAAAGCTCGCCCGCAGCGACTTGCCCGAGGCGTAGGGCGTCATCTGGAGCTGGGCTTCCTGCCCGGTCTCGCTCGACTTGTACCAGCTCTGCACCTGGAAGGAGCGTTCGACGTCGGGGATCCAGCGGTCGTAGCTGACCTCGTAGCGGACGTAGAGCAGGATCATCAGGCAGGCGGCCATGCCGATCGCCAGCCCGAAGATGTTGATGAAGGCGTAGGTCTTGCTCTTGGCGAGCGCGCGGACCCCGACCGTCACATAATTGCGCCACATACTATCTCTCCCCTTGTCCCCTCGAGTTTCTCTATTCGTAGCGAAGCGCCTGGATCGGATTGGCCCGGGCGACCTTGATCGCGTGGCCGGCGATCGTGCCGATCGCGATCACCAGCGCGACCAGGCCGGCGACGACGAATGGCGTCGGCCCCAGGTCGATGCGGGCGTCGAACGTGTTGAGCCAGTCGCGCATCGCCCACCAGGCGATCGGCCAGGCGATCAGATTGGCGATGATTACCGGCTTGGTGAACTGCCAGGCGAGCAGCCGGACGATATCCTGCGTCCGCGCGCCGAGCACCTTGCGGATGCCGATCTCCTTGGTGCGGCGCTCGGCTGTGAAGGCGGCGAGCCCGAACAGGCCGAGGCAGGCGACGACGATCGCTAGCAAGGCGAAGCCGGCGAAGGTCTGGGCGCGCGCGCTTTCGGCGTCGTAAAGCTCGGCGACGATCTCCTCGGTAAAGGCGGCCTCGAACGGCACGTCCGGGAAGAGCCGGCGCCAGGTGGCGCCGATCCGCTCGCGCACCTCGTTGGCGCGGGCGCCGTCATAGCGGACGACGAGATTGGCGGCATAATCGGTTCCGAGCCGGTACATGATCGGCTCGAGCGGCAGCTTGATCGAGCGGAAGCGAGTGTCGCGGACGACGCCGACGATCGTCACCGGAACCAGTGGCGGATTGTCGGCGAACGGGAAGAGATTGGCGCGGACCGACCGGCCGATCGCCTGATCGGGGCTGCGGAAGCCGAGCCGGCGGGCGGCGAGCTCGTTGATAACGACATTGCCGCCGCGGCTCGCCAGCGCCTGCTCCGCGGCCGGATCGGGGGCGGTCGAAACCGTCATCTGGTCCATCGGCCGGGCCGGGTCGAAGGTCCGGCCGGCGACCCGCTCGATCCCCATCGTCGCGAAGAAGCTCTCGTCGACCGCATAATTGCCGATGTTGATCGGTTCGGTCCGCCCGGGCAGGTGGATTTCGCGGCCCATCGTGCTGTGGGTCGACACCCCGATCGCGGTGCGGCTGACATTGGTGACGCCGTCGATCCGGCGCAGCTCGTTGATCAGCGAATCCGCCCGCTCGGCGACCTGGCGGCGGCCGACATTCTCGATCTGGAGCAGGCCGTCGCGGCGGAAGCCGGGATCGGCGGTGCGGGCGTGGACCGTCTGGGCATAGACGATCGCGGTGCAGATCATCAGGCCGATCGAGACCGCGAACTGGGCGACGACCAGGATGTTGCGAAGCAGCCCGGCGCCGCCGCCGTCCGCCGAGGCCTTGTTCGCCTTCAGCACGCTCGCCGGCTGGAAGCGCGACAGATAGAGGCTCGGATAGAGGCCGCCGGCGGCGCCGACGATGACGACCAGCGCCAGGATCGGCACGATCATGCCGCCCGCGCCGAAATAGGTCATGGCGAGATCGGCCTCGAGGAAGGCCGAAAGGAAGGGCAGGGCAAGTTCCGTCGCGGCGAGCGCAGCCAGCATCGCGACTCCGACCAGCAACATCGATTCGCCGAGGAACTGGGCGACGAGCTGGCCCCGATGGGCGCCGAGCACCTTGCGCAAGGCGACCTCGCGGGCGCGCTGACTGGCGCGGGCGGTGGCGAGATTGGTGAAGTTCACCACCGCCATGAACAGGATCAGGAAGGCGACGATGGTGAAGGTGGTGATCGTCCTCTCGTCATTGCCGGGCGCCATGCCGCCGTCCTGGGCGCGGCCGAGATGGACGTCGCGGACGTTGACCAGCCGCCAGTCGCTGACCTCGCCGGCGCCGCCATTGGGGCTGCCGGCGGGTGGAATGTGGCGGCGCTCCCATGCGGGCATCGCCGCATGGATCCGCGCCGGATCGGTGCCGGGCCGAAGCCGCACATAGTTCCAGCTCGAAATCTCGCCGAAGCTGGTGAGGGCGGCGGGGAAGGTCGAGAAAGCGGTCGCCGGATCGTAGCGATAGATCATGCTGATCCGCAGATGCGAGTTTCGCGGAATGTCGCGGATCACGCCGGTGATGCGATGATCGACATGCTCGCCGCGCTGGACCAAGGTCAGGGTGCGGCCGATCGGATCGGCCTCGCCGAACAGCCGCCGGGCCTGGGTTTCGGTCAGGACGAGATTGCCGGGGCGATCGAGCGCGGTTCGGGGATCGCCGCGGACGAACGGCAGCTGGAGGATGTCGAACAGGGGACCGTTGACGGCGAAGGCGTCGGGCACCGACAGCGCCTCGCCGCCCCGCAGCGCGATCGCGAAGGTGGCATAAGCGTTGACGACCGCCTCGACCTCCGGAAAGTCCTGCTTCAGCAGGACGGCGGAGACATAAGGCGACATCTGCAGCGCGAACTGGTCGCCGGTCTCGCGATCGACCGAGAAGGTCTGCAGCTGATAGATATTCTCGGCATTGGGAAGCCAATCGTCGTAGCTGCGCTCGTAACGGACGTAGAGCAGCAGCATCAGGCAGGCGGCGAGGCCGACCGCAAGGCCGAAGATATTGATGAAGGCGTAGGTCCGGCTCTTCACGAGGGCGCGGAACCCGACGGTCAGATAGTTACGCCACATCATCGCTGCTCCCCATCAAGGGCATCGTGCCGCTCCCCCTCATTCGTAGCGAAGCGCCGTGATCGGATTGGCGCGGGCGACCTTGATCGCATGGCCGGCGATCGTGCCGACCGCGATCGCGAAAGCGAGCAGCCCGGCGAGCAGGAACGGCGTCGGCCCGAGGTCGATGCGGGCATCGAAACCGTTCAGCCAGCCGCGCATCGCCCACCAGGCGGCCGGCCAGGCAATCAGGTTCGCGACGATCACCGGCTTGGTGAACTGCCAGGCGAGCAGCCGAACGATGTCGCGGGTGCGCGCGCCGAGCACCTTGCGGATGCCGATCTCCTTGGTCCGGCGCTCGGCCGTGAAGGCGGCAAGGCCGAACAGGCCGAGGCAGGCGACGACCGCGGCGAGGGCAGCGAAGCCGGCGAAGGTCTTCGCCCGTGCTTCCTCGGCGTCGTAGAGATCGGAAATGCGCTGTTCACTGAACTCGCCGTCGAACGGCACGTCGGGGGCGAGCTGCCGCCACACCTGCTCGACACGTGCGCGAACGCCCTGCGGGTCGCGGCCGTCATGGCGGATCAGAAGCACGCCGGCGCTCGGCACGTCCCAGATGAAGACGATCGGATCGATCGGCTCCCGGATCGAGCGGAAGCGGCTGTCGCGGACGACGCCGACGATGCGCGCGGCGACGCGGCCATATTCCTCCTCAACATAGCCGGCGCCGACGGTCTTGCCGACCGCGTCGGCGGGATTGGTGAAGCCCATCCGCCGCGCGGCCAGCTCGTTGATCACGACATTGGCGCCGCGTGCGACGAGCGCGCGCTGCGCTTCGGGCGTCGGCGGAAAGGGAATGGCGAGATTGTCGGCGGCGCGATTCTCGTCGAGCAGCCGGCCGGCGACGAGCTCGATCCCCATCGTCCGGAAGAAGCCGGGGTCGATGCTGTAATTGCCGATCGTGACCGGCTCGCTCTGCCCGGGCACCTGGAACGCAGAATTGGTGCCGTTCTCGGTGGCGACGCCGATGCTCGACCGTCCGACCGAGACGACGCCGGGGACGCGTTCCATCGCGTCGGCGATCGCGTCCGAGCGAGTCATCAGCTGGCGCCGGCCGAGATTCTCGACCTGGATTATACCGTCGCGGCGGTAGCCGGGATCGACGGTGCGGGCATAAATGGTCTGGGCGTAGACCACGGCCGTGCAGATGATCAGGCCGATCGACACCGCGAACTGGCTGACGACGAGGACGTTGCGCAGCATACCCGATCCGGCCGCTTCAGCCGAAGACTTGTTGGCCTTGAGAACCTGCGCCGGCTGGAAGCGGGACAGATAGAAAGACGGGTAGATACCGCCGATCGCGCCGACGATGATGGTGAGCAGCACGATCGGCAGCAGCATGCCGTCGGCGCCGAGATAATTCATGGTCAGCGTCGCATCGAGGAAGTGGGCGAGCGGCGGCAGCAGCAGCTCCGCCAAGGCGAGCGCGAGCAGCATGGCGATGCCGGCGATCAGCACCGATTCCGCCATGAACTGGGCGATGAGCTGCTTGCGGTTGGCGCCGAGCACTTTCCGGAGCGCGACCTCGCGGGCGCGCTGGCTGGCGCGGGCGGTGGCGAGGTTGGTGAAATTGACGCAGGCCATGCCGAGGATGAGGAAGGCGATGATCGTGAAAGTGACGATCGTGGTGCGATCGTTGCCCGGCGTCATCGTGGCATCCTGCGCCTCGCCGAGATGGACGTCGCGGATGTTGGTGATCCGCCAGTCATTCTCGTCGCCGGCATTGGTGCGCTGATTGCCGACGATCTCGTCCTCGATATTGCGTCGTTCCCAGGCCGGCAGCGCCGCCTGGATCGCCGCCGGGTCGCTGCCGGGGCGGAGCGCGAAATAATACCAACCCGACTGCCAGCCCCATCCGGTGAGGAAATTGGGCGTGTCCGAGAAGAATCGAGGGATGTCGATCCGCGCCACGATCGTGAAGCGGACATGGCTGTTGTGCGGCAGGTCGCGGGCGATGCCGGTGACGCGATAGTCGGTCGAGATCCCGCGCGAGACCATGGTCAGGGTCTGGCCGAGAATATCCTCGCGGCCGAACAGCCGGCGCGCCTCGCTCTGGGTCAGCACGACCGTGCCGGGCTGCGACAAGGCGGTCAGCGGATTGCCCTGGACGAAGGGAAAGCGCAGCACGTCGAAGAACAGCCCGTCGGCGAGCAGCACGTCGTCGGTCGGCAAGGCCTGGCCGCCGCGCATCGCCACCGGCTGCGACGACAGCGCATAGACCATCCGCTCGATCTGCGGGAAATCGCGCTTGAGCCGCTGGCCGGAGACGTAGGACGCCATCTGCCAGGCGCCCTCTTCGCCCGTCTGCCGATTCTTGTAGAAGCTCTGGAGCTGGTAGGTGTTCTCCGCATTGGGGAGCCATTCGTCATAGCTCGTCTCGTAGCGGACGTAGATAAGCAGCATCAGGCAGGCGGCGAGGCCGACGCCGAGGCCGAAGATGTTGATGAAGGCGTAGGTCTTGTTCTTGATCAGCGCCCTGAGGCCCACTGTCAGATAGTTGCGCCACATCTCATCAAACCCCTTCTGCGTCGGCGTGCGCCGATCATTCGTACCGAAGCGCCACGATCGGATTGCGCCGGGCGACCTTGAAGGCGTGGCCGGCGATGGTGCCGATCGCGATCGCCAGCGCGAGCAGGCCGGCGAGCAGGAACGGCGTCGGCCCCAGGTCGATGCGGGCGTCGAACGTGTTCAGCCATTCGCGCATCGCCCACCAGGCGATCGGCCAGGCGATCAAATTGGCGATGATCACCGGCTTCGAGAATTGCCAGGCGAGCAGCCGGACGATGTCGCGAGTGCGCGCCCCGAGCACCTTGCGGATGCCGATCTCCTTGGTGCGGCGCTCTGCGGTGAAGGCGGCGAGGCCGAACAGGCCGAGGCAGGCGACGATCACGGCGAGGGCGGCGAAGCCGGCGAACACCTTGGCGCGCGCTTCCTCGGCGTCGTAGACTTCGGCGATCCGCTCCTCGCTGAACTCGCCTTCGAACGGCACGTTGGTCGCGACCCGCTTCCAGACCTGCTCGACCCGGTTGCGGACGCCATTGGGATCGGTGCCGTCGTGGCGGATCAGCAAGGTGCCGGCATTGTTGGGCTGCCAGGTGAACATGATCGGATCGATCGGCTGGCGGATCGAGCGGAAGCGCGAGTCGCGCACCACCCCGACGATCTGGGCCGGCACGTTGCCGCCATTTTCCGGATCGACGAAGGCGACCTGGACCGTCTTGCCGACCGCTTCGGCAGCGCTGCCGAAGCCCATCCGCCGCACCGCCAGCTCGTTGACGATGATGTTCATGCCGCGGGCCACGAGGGCGCGTTCCGCGGCGGCCGATTCCGTGAGCGGGAGATCGATCCGGTCGCCCGGGCGGTTCTCATCGAAGAGCCGGCCGGCGACGCGCTCGATGCCCATGGTCGCGAAGAATTGCGGATCGACGCCATAAGTGTCGATCGAGACGGGCTCGGTCTGGCCCGGCAACTGGACACCGGTCTCGCTATTGTTGCCGGTGGCGATGCCGATGCCCGAGCGCCCGACCGCGACCACGCCGGGAACGCGGCGGACCTGCTCGACGATCGCTTCGGTGCGATCGGCGAGCTCGCGCCGGCCGAGATTCTGGACCTGGATGAGGCCGTCGCGGCGATAGCCGGGGTCGGTGGTGCGGGCGTAGACGGTCTGGGCATAGACCACCGCGGTGCAGATGATCAGGCCGATCGAGACCGCGAACTGGCCGATGACGAGGATGTTGCGGAGCCTGCCGGATCCCGAGGCCTCGGCCGACGACTTGTTCGCCTTGAGCACCTGGGCGGGCTGGAAGCGCGACAGATAGAAGGCCGGATAGAGGCCGCCGGCCGCGCCGACCAGCAGCGTCAGCAGCAGGATCGGCAGCAGCATTCCGTCGACGGCGAAATAGGTCATCCTGAGATCGGCATCGAGAAAGGCGGACAAGGCCGGCAAGGTGAGCTCGACCAGGGCCAGCGCGACCAGCATGGCGATGCCGGAGATCAGCACTGATTCCGCCAGGAATTGCGTCATCAACTGCTGGCGGTTGGCGCCGAGCACCTTGCGCAGCGCCACCTCGCGGGCGCGCTGGCTGGCGCGGGCGGTGGCGAGGTTGGTGAAGTTCACGCAGGCCATTGCCAGGATCAGGAAGGCGACGATGGTGAAAGTGACGATCGTGCGCCGGTCGTTGCCCGGGGTCATCGCCGCGGCCTGGGCGTCGCTCAGGTGGATGTCGCGGATCGGCGCGACCTGCCAGTCCTGGTCGTCGCCCTGGTTGGTGCGCCGGTTGCCGAACACCTGGTCCGGGATGTTGCGCCGCTCCCAGGCCGGCAGCGCCGCCTCAATCGCGGCGGGATCCGAGCCCGGCCGCAGCCGGAACCAGTACCAGCCGTTCTGCCAACCCCAGCTGGTCAGGAAATCCGGGGATTCCGACATGTAGCTCGGGAAGTCGACGCGCGCGACGATGTTGAAGCGGACGTGGCTGTTGCGCGGCACGTCGCGGGCGACGCCGGTGATGCGATAGTCGATCGGGTTACCGCGGCCGACCATGGTCACCGTCTGGCCGATCACGTCCTCGCGGCCGAACAGGCGCCGCGCTTCGCTCTGGGTAATGACCGCATTGCCGGGGCGCGACAGGGCCCTGGCCGGGTCGCCCTGGACGAGCGGGAATTGGAGGACGTCGAAAAAGAGATTGTCGACGAGCAGCACGTTCTCGGACGGCAGCGCCTCGCCGCCGCGCAGGATCACCGGCGCGCTCGAAAGTGCGTAGACGATGCTCTCGACCTGGGGGAAGTCCGCCTTGAGCCGCTGGCCGGCGACGTAGGAGGTCATCTGCAGCCGCATCTCTTCGCCGGTCTGCTCGTTCTTATAATGGCTCTGGAACTGGTAGGTGTTGTCGCTGTTCGGCAGCCACTGGTCGTAGCTGGTCTCGTAGCGCACGTAGATGAGCAGCATGAGGCAGGCAGCGAGGCCGACGCCCAGGCCGAAGATGTTGATGAAGGCGTAGGTCTTGTTCTTGACCAGGGCCCGGACGCCGACCGTGAAATAATTGCGCCACATCTTCGGATTTCCTTCCTGGCTTATCGGTTCGCCGTGCCGGCGGGGCGGTGCGCGACGATCTTGATCTCAGTGATGCCCCGGTCCGGGATCAGGCGATCGACGTCGATCGCGGTCCACGCCGGGAATGGCGGACGGATGTGGCGGCGCTGAACCGCGGCCATCGCCTCGATCTGCGCATTCACATCGGTGTGATAGGAGGTGATGTCGACGACGTCGTCCCAGCTCGCGCCGGCGCGCCGGAGGACGTTGCCGATCCGGTCATAGGCACGGGCATAAGCGGCTTCGAGGCTTTCGCCGTCGCGCTGCCCGACGACCACGCCGGACAGATAGATGGTGTCGCCGGCGACGATCGCGTCGTTGTAGCCGAGCCGCTCCTGAAAGGCGCGCTCGCCTTCATTTTCGGACATGATCACCTGGCCCTGCTGGCGCGCCTGGGCGGCGGCCGGCGCCGGAAGCGCGGCAATGGCGGTGAGCAAAGCGAGGAATGCGGCGATGCGGGGCATGAGGGGGGCTCGGCCTAGGCGAGGATGAGCGGGGAGAGGGACGGTTGGCAGCATTGCCCCTCTCCCCGGACCCTCTGCCACGACGGCAGAGGGTTGGACGGTGCGCCCTGCCTCCGTGCCCGTCCCGGCGCCACCAAGGGGGCGGTGGCGCCGGTCACGAAGGACAGGGCGCGGCCGGTCACGCGGCGCGCCGATGCTCGACCAAGATCCTCCCGTCGAGCATGTTGACGACGCGGCCGGCATAGTCGGCATTGG
>JAYRLF010000095.1:0-11726 GCA_041905385.1 Allosphingosinicella sp. | reverse complement strand
CCCGCCCGGCGCAGCCGGGGACGACCACCGCACCGCGTCCGCCATCAGCCCCACCGCCAGCGACGACGCCGACCACGCCCCGTTAGTCTAGACCGGCCAGCCCCGGATCGAGATCGCCGGCCAGCCGCCGCGCTGCGCGGCGGGCGAAGCGCAACGTCTCCGCCTTGCGCCGTGCCGCCGCGAGCGGGCGCAGCGGCGCCGGCCGGATCACCTCGGCATCATAGCGATCGGCGACGATCAGGCCGGCGCAATCGGGGCCGAGCGCATCCCCATGGAACGGATCGAGCGCGAACCCGGCCGGGACCGCCCAGAAGAAGCGGTCGCAATAATCGAGATAGTCGGTCCACTTCTGGTCGCCGAGCAAATCGGCCCGCGACACCTTGATCTCGACGATGGTGAGTTCGCCGCGGCCGTCGAGCGCGACCATGTCGGCGCGCCGGCCATTGGGAAGCGGCACTTCGCACAGGGCGAACAGATCCTGCCGGAAGAACAATCGGGTGACTCCGCGCGCCACCTCCTGCGCGACGAGCGGCTGATCGGTGAAGCAGGTGGGTGACGGTGATTCGGGCAGGCTGGCCATGCGGCAAAACTAGAATGAAACGGGAACGTAGGAAAGTGAAAGTCTGGGGAAGGACCGTTTCCACGGACCTGAGGCCGTTTTGGGGAATTTCCTTAAAAAAAGGCCCGCTCCCCGGGCACTGAGGAGCGGGCCGTTCCAGCGCGAGCGCCCAGGGCGCTCAGCGATAGAAGACGTGGTTCCCGACCGTCGCAACGCGGGTCAGGCGCCAGCCAGGATTGACCCGGCGCGCGTGGAAAAACAAGGCCCTCGGTGCGGCGCCGTCCGCCAGGTCCTCCATCGCGACCCGCGCGATCGCGACCGCGGTGCGCCAATGGGCGTTGGCGGGCGGCGCCGGAATGACGCCGCCGCGGACGAAGGAGAACTGGCCGCGCTGCCGCAACACGCCGCAGATGCTCGAGGCGAAGCGGCCAGAGCGGGCGCGATTGATGATCACTTCCGCGACGGTCAGCTGGCCAGTCAGCGATTCCGTGCGCGATTCGTAATAGATGCCGCGCGCGAGGCATTCGGCCTCCTCGCTCGACGTGTCGTTGCTGGCATAATCGGCGACCAGCTCGGCCAACGTGCGGCCCTCGCGCTCGGCCGGCTCTTCCTCGGTCGGGAATGCCGGAGCGATGGCATGGGTCGCGACCGGCGCCGCGATGTCGTCGCTGCCTTCTTCGGTCGTCGGGTCGGTCAAATCGTTGAGGCCGAGATTGGCGGCGTTGAGCGGAGACGCGGCATGCTCCGTATAGGAGACCGCGGGGGTGGCTTCGGTCTGGAACGCGAAGGACGCGCCGCTGAGGCCGGCACCAGCCAAAAGTCCAAGGGCGGCCGCGGACAGTGCCGCAGCACGAAGGAGACGCTGCATTGAAACTCTAATCTTGGCGGCTGGCTGGTCGAACGCCGGGTGGAAATTTCACCCCTGACCGCCCTCCGTCTCGCGTGGCCCATCCCTACCTTTTAGGCAGACGCGGACGGCCCCCGCTCTTGCGCTTGAAGTGCTGAATTCCGGCTAGAAACCGGCCGGGAAAGCGTCAACCGACCGCGTTCATTTCAGCGGCGAACCGTTCGGCCGACGCGATATCCAGTTCCACCACCCAGAGGTCGGGGTCGAATCGGCGGCGGCTTTCGAGGCGTTTACCAAATGCCTCGTCGCTCTCGTCGGGCTGAGTCGTTTCCTGCCAGGAATAGGTTCCGTCGGGCTGGAGCAGGCGCTCGAGCAGGCATTTGCGGGTGCCGCGCTCGGCGAGAATCACGGCGACCGCGCCGGCGGTCGGATCGCCCTTGGCGAGCACCGCCCCGAAACCGCCTTCCGCCTGGGCGCGCCGCAGCAGGCCCGAGACCAGGACCGATGTCGCGATCCGCGCCGACATCAGCCCTGACGATAGCCGTCGAGGCTGGACAAGGGGATGTGCGAGCGCATGAAGGTTCCGGTCCCGCGCGCCGCCTCCTCGCCATCCTCGAGCAGCAGCCGAGCCTCGCCGACGAAGACGCGGCGCCGGCCGCTGATCCAGCGTCCCTCGGCGACGACCGGGCCCGACTTGATCGGCCGGGTGAAGACCAGGTTGAAAGCGGTGGTGAGGAGGAAACGGTCGCTGACCAGCGAATTGCAGGCGTAGAAGGCCGCGTCGTCCATCATCTTGAAATAGAGCGTTCCGTGCGCCGCGCCGGCGGCGTGGAAGGCGGACGGGTCGACCTCGAAGCGGATCCGCGCCAGACCCGGCTCCCCGATCGCGATGTCGGACCGAAACAGGCCGTTGACCGGCGCCGATCGGTAGAGCTGCTCGAGCGCTCGGAAATGGGCTGCGGCGCCCGCGGACATTTTCGTCCCCGCCTCAGGCGGCATCCCGCGATTCCTCGCCGACCAGCAAGGCGAACAGCGCGTCCTTCGAGCGGGCGCCGCGCAGCTTGGCCAGGGTCGGCCGGTCGCGAAAGGCGCGGCTGACGCTGGCGAGCGCCTTGAGATGGTCGGCGCCGGCATTGGACGGCGATAGCAGCAGGAAGACCAAGTCGACCGGCAGGCCGTCGACCGCGCCGAAGTCGATCGGCGTCGTCAGCCGCACGAAATAGCCCTGCACCTGGCCCAATCCGTCGATCTTGCCGTGCGGAATCGCGGTCCCGGCGCCGAACCCGGTCGAGCCCAATTTCTCGCGCGCATTGAGCGCGGCGACGATGTCCTTCGCGGCGAGGCCCGTGATCCGTCCGGCGCCATTGGCGATGTGCTGGAACAAGGCCTTCTTGTTGGCGACGGCGACTTTCGCCTCGACCGCATCGCTGGACAATATGCCGGAAAGATCGATCGTCATTGGGCACCGGTTGGGGCGATCGCCCCGAGAAAGGGAATGGAGGGAAAAGGGGGCGGTGGCTAGTCGAGCTGCGGCTCGACCCAGCCGATCGTCCCGTCGCCTCGTCGATACACCATGTTGAACTTGCCGGTGCCGCTGTTGCGGAACATCAGCGCGTTGGTGTTGCGCAGGTCGAGCAGCATCACCGCGTCGGACACGGAGGCGCTGGGGATGTCCACTTTGGTCTCGGCGACGATCGGCGGGTTGTCGACCGGCGCCTCCTCTTCGGGCGGCGGCGCGAACACGGTGTAGCCGGCATCGACCGCGTCGGCATGGGCGCTTTGCGAATGCCGATCCTTGAGTCGCTGCTTGTAGCGCCGCAATTGCTTCTCGATCCGGTCGGCGGCGAGCTCGAATGCGGCCGGCGCGACCGAGGCGGCGCCGTGCCCCTTGAGGATCACCGCCTGGGGGACATGGGCGACGATGTCGCAAGTGAAGCTGTGATCGTAGGGACCTTTGCCGAACGTGACCTGGGCCGAGATCGCGCGGGAGAAGAATTTGTCTGCGATGCCCCCCAATCTCTGCTCGACCAGGGTCTGGAGTGCCTCGCCAGTTTCGATCTGATGACCAGAGACACGAATGTCCATTGTCCACTCCACTGACTGCAGCGGGCATTTGGGCGCGGACGCGCCCGAGGTCAACTGGCGGCCAGAGCCGAACCGGCCGCTATTGCTCCAGCCTGGTCCAGATCGGATCCTTTATGCCGGCCAGAAAGGCGGCGTGGCGCGCCGCTTCCTGCTCGGTCGGCGCATGCGGCCTCGGCGGCCGGATCGTCACGGTGAGCATCGGCTCGCCCGGTCCCGGCGTCGGAACGCAGGATTCGGCCTGCTCCTCGATCAGCTCCGCGACCAGCCCAAGCCCGATCTGCCGGCCGCCGGTCAGCTCGACATAGACCTGGGCGAGCAGCTGGGCGTCGATCAGCGCGCCATGCTTGATGCGCAGGCTGCGGTCCACGCCGAAGCGCGTGCACAAGGCGTCGAGGCTGTGCTTTGCGCCCGGGAATTTCTGGCGCGCCAGCGCGAGCGTGTCGATCATCCGCGACGTGCACACGGTCGGCCGGCCGCATTGGCCGAGCTCGTGATTGATGAAGCCGAAATCGAACGAGGCGTTGTGCGCGACCATCGGCGCGTCGCCGATGAACTCGAGCAGCTGCTCGCAGACCTCGTCGAAGGCCGGCTTGTCGGCGAGGAACCGGTCGGACAGGCCGTGCACCGCCTCGGCCTCCGACGGCATCGCCCGGCCCGGATTGAAATAGCTGTGAAAGGTGCGGCCGGTCTCGACCCGGTTGATCAGCTCGACGCAGCCGATCTCGACCACGCGGTCGCCATTGGCGGGGCTCAGTCCGGTCGTCTCGGTGTCGAAGATGATCTCGCGCATCGCCCAGCTATGAATCGGCACCGCCGGTGAGGCAAGCGATGATGCGGCGAACCGAATCGCGTGTCTCGTCCATCGTGCCGTCGGTCGAGATGACGAAATCGGCGCGGGCGCGCTTCTCCGAATCGGGCGTCTGCAGCGAGAGGATCTTGAGGAACTTCTCGGGCGTCATGCCGGGCCGGGTCAGCGTCCGCAGCCGCTGCGTCTCTGGATCCGCCGACACCACCGCCACCTTGTCGACCGCCTCGGTCAGGCCGGTCTCGAACAGCAGCGGAATGTCGAGCAGCACGAGTGGCGCGTCGCGATGGGTCTCGAGGAAGGCGAGCCGCTCGCGGCCGACGGCGGGGTGGATCAGGCCTTCGAGCTTTCGCATCTGGTCGCGCTCGCCGAGCACGCGCTCGGCCAGGGCGGTGCGATTGACTCCGTCCGGCCCGGTGGTGCCGGGGAAATGCGATTCGATCTCGGCGACGAGCGCGCCTTCGGGTCCCTGCAGGCGATGGACGACGGCGTCGGCGTCGAACACCGGCACGCCTTCGGCCGCGAACATGCGCGACACGGTCGATTTGCCCATGCCGATCGATCCGGTGAGGCCGAGCACGATCATGGCGCTGCGGCGGTCCTGGTATATTCAGTCATTTTGGCCCCTCGGCCCAAAGCCATAGACCAGAATCGCGGCGAAGGCACGCCGCCGCTCGTTCAGGCGGCGATCAGGCCGCGCAAACGCAGGAAATCGAGCAAGGGCAGCAGAGGCAGGCCGAGGATCGCGAAATGGCTGCCGTCGATCTGCTCGAACAATTGCGCGCCGCGGCCCTCGATCCGATAGGCGCCGACATTCCAGCGCACCGTTTCATATTCGGCGTCGAGATAGGCGGCGATGAAGCCGTCGGACAAAGGCCGGACCTGCAGCGCGACGCTTTCGCTCTGGCCCCAGACCCGTTCGCCGGCCTCGATCAAAACGGCGGCCGCGTGCAGATAGTGGGTCGACGCCGAAAGCCGGCGCAGCTGCTCGGCCGCGTCGTCGCGCGAGCGCGGCTTGCTCAGCATCGAGCCGTCCTCGAGCTCGAGCACCTGATCGGCGCCGATCACGATCGCATCGGCCGGCGCCGCTGCATGGCGCGCCTTCATCTCGGCGAGCATCTCGGCCAGGTCGCGCGGCTCGAATCCGGCGGCGATCAGGCCGGCCTTCGCTTCCTCCTCGTCGAAGTCGCTGGCGACCGTCTCGAACGCGATTCCTGCGGCGGCGAGCATGTTGCGGCGGGTCTCGGATTGCGAGGCGAGCAGCAGCCGCGTCATGACGGAGGCTGCTCGAGGCGCTCGCCGTGCAGCTTGACGATGGCCAGCGCGGTCTCCTCGATCGAGCGCCGGGTGACGTCGATCACCGGCCAGCCATTATCGGCGAACATGCGTCGGGCGAAGGCGAGCTCGCCATTGACCGCCTCATGGTCGACATAGTCGGTTTCGGGTAACTGGTTGAGCGAAAGCAGCCGGTTGCGGCGGATCTGCACCAGCCGCTCGCTGTTGGTGGTGAGCCCGACGATCAGGGGATGCTTAAGCCCGAACAGGATCGGCGGCGGCGGCGAGGCCGGCACCAGCGGGATATTGGCGACCTTGTAGCCGCGATTGGCCAGATAGATGCTGGTCGGGGTCTTCGAGGTGCGCGACACGCCGGCGAGGACGATGTCGGCCTCCTCCCAATTTTCCGGCCCGACGCCATCGTCATGGGCGATCGTGAACTGGATCGCGTCGACCCGGGCGAAATAGGCCGCGTCCAGCGCATGCTGGCGGCCGGCCCGCCCCTTCGCATGCTCGCCGCTGACCGCGGCCAGCGCGTCGAGCACCGGATCGAGCACCGAGACCGCATGGATCGACCGGCGGCGGCATTTCTGCTCGAGCTCGCGGCGGATCGTCGGATTGACCACTGTATAAAGGACCAGGCCGGGCCGACGCTCGACATCGTCCAGCACCCGGTCGAGATGGCCCTCGGACCGGACCATCGGCCACAAATGGCGGATTGCGTCGACATTGTCGAACTGCGCCAGGCAGGCCGTCGCCAGCATGTCGAGCGTCTCGCCGGTCGAATCCGACAGCAGGTGCAGGTGCAGTTGCTTCACCGGGAGACCCGCCAAACCGGCCTGTGGAAAAACATGGGGAAATCGCTAGCGGAAGCCTGCGGGGGAACTCAAGGACAGGATTCGTCCCGAACCCGCCGTCAATCATCCACAGGCCCGCGAACAAGGGAAAATTTTCGCCCCCAGCCTGTGGAAGCCGGGGATGAGCCGCGCGACTCCGAGGGAGTCCGCGGGCGCCAAGCGAGTCAAGCTGTTGGCAAAATTTGTGCGAGCCAATAAACCCCGCTCGTCGACCGCCTACTAACCTCAACAGACTCTCTTAATATAATAATAAGGATAGAGAGCGGAGCCGCCCTGCCCGTGACGTTCCATCGAGCCAAGCCCCTGCTTGACGTCCTAAGTGGCGGAAATCCGGGAATTATTCCGATCTGGCTGATGCGCCAGGCCGGCCGCTACCTGCCGGAATATCGCGCGCTGCGGGCGGAGAAGGGGGGCTTTCTCGAGCTCGTCTACGATTCCGACGCGGCCGCGGAGATCACGCTCCAGCCGATCCGGCGGTTCGGCTTCGACGGGGCGATCCTTTTCTCCGACATCCTGATCATCCCTTATGCGCTCGGCCAGGATCTGCGCTTCGAGGCCGGCGAGGGCCCGCGCCTTTCGCCGCGGCTCGCCGATGCCGCTTTGGCGTCGTTGGGGCGCGCGCCGGAGCGATTGGCGCCGATCTACCGGACTGTGGAGAAAGTGAAATCCGCGCTCGCGCCCGAAACGACGCTGCTCGGCTTCGCCGGCAGCCCGTGGACGGTGGCGACCTACATGATCGCCGGCGCCGGCAGCCGCGAGCAGGCCGAGGCGCGCCAGTTCGCTTATGCCGATCCGAACGCCTTCGGCGCGATCATCGACGCGATCGCGGAGATGACGGTCGACTATCTTTCCGGACAGATCGCGGCCGGCGCGGACGCAGTCCAATTGTTCGACAGCTGGTCGGGCAGCCTCGCCCCGGACCAGTTCGAGCGCTGGGTGATCGCGCCGACCGCGCGGATCGCCGCCGCGCTGGCCGAGCGCCATCCGGGCGTGCCGGTGATCGGCTTTCCCAAGGGCGCCGGCGCGAAGCTCGCCGCTTATGCGCGCGAGACTAAGGTCGGTGCGGTCGGTCTCGACGAGACGGTCGACCCGGCTTGGGCGGCGCGCGAATTGCCGCCGCATTTGCCGCTGCAGGGCAATCTCGATCCGCTGGCGCTGCTCGCCGGCGGCACGGCGCTTGAAAATGCGGTGGACCGGATCCTATCTAGTTTCGCGGGGAGGCCGCACATCTTCAATCTCGGCCACGGCATCATCAAGGAAACGCCCATCTCCCATGTGGAGCGGCTGATCGAGCTGGTGCGCGGCACGTGATCGACGAAATCGGGATGGCGCTGACCATGACCTATGCCTGGCTCAAGGCGGGCCACATCATCTTCGTGATCTTCTGGGTGGCCGGCCTGTTCATGCTGCCGCGTTACTATGTCTATCACCAGGAAGCGGCGCCCGGCTCGGACGAGGAGAAGAGGTGGATCGAGCGCGAGCGCAAGCTCCGCACGATCATCATCACCCCCGCCATGGCGATGGTCTGGCTGCTCGGGCTGAGCCTTGCTTATGTCACCCAGGCCTGGACCCAGGGTTGGTTCATCGCCAAGTTCGCGATCGTATTCGCCTTGTCCGGCTATCACGGCTGGATGGTCGGCTACGGCAAGAAGCTCGCCGCCGGCGAACGGCCGGTCAGCGGCAAGGCGCTCAGGCTGATGAACGAACTTCCCGGCGTGGCGGTGGTGCTGATCGTCGTATTGGTGATCATTCGCCCCTTCTGACCACGTCTCGCTTGCTTGACTCGAATCCGGGCGCAGCATAACGGCGGCCTAGTCGTTGGCCTGCCGTCCGAGCGGGTGTTCAAGCTGCCCTCCAGTTTCAAACGCTTCTGAGCATTTCCACGCCCAGAATCCGCGCTCCAAACGAGAAGAATAATGCATCTTAGAGACCTCAAGAAGAAATCCGCCGCCGATCTGGTGGCGCTGGCCGAGGAGATGGGCGTCGAGGGCGCATCGACCCTGCGCAAGCAGGAGCTGATGTTCTCGATCCTGAAGGTCCGCGCCGAACGCGGCGAGGAAATCATGGGCCAGGGCACGATCGAAGTGCTCCAGGACGGCTTCGGCTTCCTGCGCTCGGCCGACTCCAATTATCTGGCCGGCCCCGACGACATCTACGTCTCGCCCAACCAGGTCCGGAAGTTCGGCCTGCGGACCGGCGACACGGTCGAAGGCGAGATCCGCGGCCCCAAGGACGGCGAGCGCTACTTCTCGCTCGTCAAGGTCAGCCAGGTCAATTACGACGACCCCGAGGCGGTCCGCCATCGCGTCAATTTCGACAACCTCACCCCGCTCTATCCCGACGAGAAGTTGCGGCTCGACACGATCGATCCGACCCTGAAGGACAAGTCCGCGCGGGTGATCGACATCATCTCGCCGCAGGGCAAAGGCCAGCGCGCCCTGATCGTCGCGCCGCCGCGCACCGGCAAGACCGTGCTCCTCCAGAACATCGCCAAGGCGATCACCGACAATCATCCGGAAGTGTTCCTGATGGTGCTGCTGATCGACGAGCGGCCGGAAGAAGTGACCGACATGCAGCGCTCGGTGAAGGGCGAGGTCATCTCCTCGACCTTCGACGAGCCGGCCAGCCGCCACGTCCAGGTCGCCGAGATGGTGATCGAGAAGGCGAAGCGCCTGGTCGAGCACAAGAAGGACGTCGTCATCCTGCTCGATTCGATCACCCGCCTGGGCCGCGCCTACAACACGGTGGTGCCGAGCTCGGGCAAGGTGCTGACCGGCGGCGTCGACGCCAATGCGCTGCAGCGGCCGAAGCGCTTCTTCGGTGCCGCCCGCAATATCGAGGAAGGCGGCTCGCTCTCGATCATCGCGACGGCGCTGATCGACACCGGCTCGAAGATGGACGAGGTCATCTTCGAGGAGTTCAAGGGCACCGGCAATTCCGAGATCGTGCTCGACCGCAAGGTCTCCGACAAGCGCATCTTCCCGTCGCTCGATGTCGGCAAGTCCGGCACCCGCAAGGAGGAATTGCTGGTCGACCAGGGCACCTTGTCTAAGATGTGGGTGCTGCGCCGGATCCTGATGCAGATGGGCACGGTCGATGCGATGCAGTTCCTGCTCGACAAGATGAAGGACTCGAAGACCAACGAGGACTTCTTCGCCTCGATGAACCAGTAGCGCGCAGACGCGTTCGCCCGGGATGCTCGATTTTCTGCTGAACCTGTCGGCCGGCCTGAGCGGCTTTGGTGGAATCTGGGACGCGATCGTCCACGATTTCTCCAACATCACCTCGCCGACGGCGCTCGCCGCCTTCGGCCAGGTGCTGATGATCGACATCATGCTGGCCGGCGACAATGCGATCGTGGTCGGCGCGCTCGCCGCGGGCCTGCCGGCCGACCAGCGCAGGAAGGTGATCCTGATCGGGATCATCGCCGCTTTGGTGCTGCGGATCATCTTCGCCTTGATGGTCACTCAATTGATGCAGATCGTCGGCCTGATCCTCGCCGGCGGTATTCTCCTGCTCTGGGTGGCCTGGAAGATGTTCCGCGAGATCCGCCACGCGGGCGAATCGGGCGGATCCGAGGAGATTCACGGCGACGAGCATAGCGGCCTGAGGCCGGCCAAGAGCTTCGCCGCCGCCGCCTGGGCGGTCGCCCTCGCCGACGTCTCGATGAGCCTTGACAATGTCCTCGCCGTCGCCGGCGCGGCCCGCGAGCATCCCGGCATCTTGATCATCGGCCTGCTGCTGTCGGTGGCGCTGATGGGCCTCGCCGCCAATTTCATCGCCCGCTACATCGACCGCTATCGCTGGATCGCCTGGGTCGGCCTGATCGTGATCCTCTGGGTCGCCGGCCGGATGATCTATGACGGCATCGTCGACCATGAGGTCGGCATCCTCAGGGTCATCTGGCCCGAAGCGGTACACGCCTGAGCGATTCGCCCGCCACGGCGGTAATGAAAATGCAATCGCGCCATGCTCTTATGGCTGCGATGAAGCGATTCGGACTCCGCGATCGCCCCTGCGACCAATGCGGCTTCTGGCTGCGGCTGTTGCTATGGGCGAGCCGCCGCGCTCACGCCTAACGCCGTCGGCCTGATTTCAGCCGACATGCTCGGCGAAGAAGGCCTCGGTCCGGCTGTCGGCCAGTTGTGCGGCCGCTTCGCTGCGCCGGTTTCCCATTGCCACCGCGAAGCCGTGATCCTCGCCCGGATAATCGTGGATCGTGACCCGCGCATGGTCGTCCAGGCCTTCGTGGATCAGCTTCTGCTTGTCCGGTGTCACGAAATGGTCGGCGCCGGCGATGTGGAGCATCAGCGGCCGCGCGATCGCATGCTTCTCGCCCAGCAGCCCTTCGAGGCCGACGCCATAATAGCCGACGGTCGCATCGACGTTGGTGCGCGCGGCGGTCATGAAGGCGAGCCGGCCGCCGAGGCAATAGCCGACCGCGCCGACGCGGCCGCCCTCGGGAAGCCGGCCGCGGGCCGCGCGAATCGCCGCCTCGATGTCGGCGATCGCCTGATCCTGGTCGAGCCGCTGCATCAGGCCGAGCGCGACTTGGAACTGCTCGGGCACGTCCGGATCGAGCTCGACGCCGCGTTCGAGCCGCCAGAACAGGTCCGGGGCGAGGGCGAGATAGCCGAGGCCGGCCCAGTGGTCGCATTTGCTGCGAATGCCGGCATTGATCCCGAATATCTCCTGGATGACGACGATCGCGCCGCGCGGCGTGCCCGCGGGTTCGGCGAGATAGGTCGGAAAGCTGTCTTTGCCGTCGAGCGTTCGGATGTCGATCATCGCGTCCTCCTCTTGCCGTCGGCGCTTCTATAGACTTAGACCCGCGCCAGCCAACAGGTCCGGGAGCCAAGACATGAAGGTCACCGTCGACGTCGATTGCACCCCCGAGGAGGCGCGCCGCTTCCTGGGCCTTCCGGATCTCAGCCCGGTCCACGCCGCTTATGTCGAGCGGATGCAGAAGGCGATCGGCGAGGGCGCGATGCCGGGGCCCGAGGCCTTTGCCGACATGATGCGGGCCTGGGGTCCGATGAACGAAGCCGGGATGAACATGTGGCGGCAGATGCTCGACCAGATGAGCGGGAAGGGATGAGCGGCGCGGAGGCCGACCCCATTTCAGGAAAGGCCGACGAGACCATCTTCGCCCTCTCCTCGGGCGCCCCGCCCGCGGCAATCGCCATCGTCCGAATCAGCGGACCGCTTGCCAAGACGGCGTTGGCCAAGCTGGCCGGTGCATTGCCGCCGCCCCGTGAGGCCCGGCTCGCCGCCTTGCGGCGGGGCGACGATTTCCTC
>JAYRLF010000537.1:0-2173 GCA_041905385.1 Allosphingosinicella sp. | reverse complement strand
TAAGTCGCGGTCATGGCCTTCGAATCTCTCGACGACGTTTATGCCGATTATGAGCTGCTCGATGCGGACGACCGCTACCGGCTGCTGATCGACCTCGGCCGCGGGCTCGAGCCGATGCCGGATCCGCTCAAGACCGACGCGACCCTGGTGCGCGGCTGTTCCGCCGCCGTCTGGGTCTATCCGGTGCCGCGCGAGGACGGCCGGCTCCATTTCCTCGCCGACAGCAATGCCGCGATCACCAAGGGGATCGTCGCCCTGATCCTCCTCGCGGTCCAGGACCGGTCTCCGGAAGAGATCCTGGCGCTCGACATCGAAGGCGCGCTCGCGCGCTTCGACCTGGGCAACCAGCTGAGCTCTAACCGCACCCAGGGGATTCCCAACATGATCGCCCTGATCCGCGGCACGGCGGAGCGGCTCGCCGCGTGAGCGAGGATCCGCACGACTCGAAGCCGCCCTTCGATCCGCGGCGGTTCATGAACTATGTCCGCAACGTCGGTCATGGCGGCGCGCTCGGCATCATCTATCACGACCATGGCGGCGACTGGGTCGAGCTCGCTCTGCCCTACAAGGCCGAGCTGGTCGGCGTGCCAGAAACCGGGATCCTCGCCTCCGGGCCGATCTTCAGCCTGATGGACATGGCGACCAGCATGTCGCTGTGGATGCGGCTGGGCCATTTCCGGCCGCAGGCGACGCTCGACCTGCGCATCGACTATCTGCGTCCGGCCACGCCCGGCAACACCATCGTCGGCCGCGGCGAATGCTATGCCGTCACCCACAGCATCGGCTTCGTCCGCGGTCTCGCCCATGACGGCGACGCCGCCGATCCGGTCGCCCATGTCAGCGGCACCTTCATGTTCACGTCCTGAGCGATGATACCGGCGGCCATCAGGGACCCGCTGATCGTCTTCGACGGCCATTGCGTCCTCTGCTCCGCCAATGCGCGCTTCGTGCTTCGTCATGACCGCAGGCGCCACTTCCGGCTGACCACCGGCGAGAGCGAGACCGGCCTCGCGGTCCAGCGCCACTTCGGTGTCGATGCGGACGCGACCATCATCGTCGTCGAGAACGGCCGCGCTCTTACCCGCTCCGATGCGATGCTGGCGATCGCTCAGGGCCTGGGCTGGCCATGGCGCGCCGCCACCATCTTCCGGCTGGTGCCGCGCGTCCTGCGCGACCCGGTTTACGACCTCGTTGCCCGCAACCGCTATCGCTGGTTCGGCAAACGCGAGAGCTGCTGGCTGCCCGATCCAGCGGACGCGGACCGGATCCTGTGAGCCGGATCCTCGTCCTCGGCGGCTATGGCGGCTTCGGCGGCGGCATCTCCGAGCGGCTGGCGCAGAAGGGACACGGGGTGCTGGTCGCCGGCCGCAGCCTCGAGCGCGCCCGGCGCTTCTGCGCCGGCCGGCCCGGCCTGACGCCGCTCGCCCTCGACCGCAACGACGTCGCGGCCGCGCTGGTCGAACATCGGCCGGCCTTGCTGGTCGACGCCGCCGGTCCCTTCCAGGGGGCCGACTTCACCGTCGCCCGGGCATGTATCGCCGCAGGCGTTCACTATCTCGACATTGCCGACGCCCGCGATTTTGTCTGCGGGATCGGCGCGCTCGACGAGGCGGCCCGTGCCGCCGGCGTGGCGGTGATTTCCGGCGCGTCGAGCGTGCCGGCTTTGTCCGGCGCGGTGGCGCGGCATCTCGCCGCCGGGCTCGACCGGGTGACCGCGGTCGAGATGGCGATCAGCGCCTCCAACCAGGCGACGGCCGGCGCTTCGGTCGCGGCGGCGATGCTGAGCTATGCGGGCCAACCGGTCGCGCGCTGGCGCGGCCAGGCCTGGCACAAAGGGTTCGGCTGGCAGGACCTGCGCCGCGAGACGTTCGAAGTGACCGGGATCGCGCCGCTTCGACGGCGGCTCGTCGCCTTGTGCGACGTTCCGGATCTCGAGCTGCTGCCGGCGCGCCTTCCCAGCGCTCCGGCCGTGACCTTCCGAGCGGGAACCGAGCTCGACCTCCAGAATCTGGGCTTGTGGGCGATGACCTGGGCGGTCCGGTGGCGCGCCGTCCGCAGCCTCGCCGGCCTAGCCGCTCTGGTCGGTCCGGCCCGCCGGCTGACCGCCCGTCTCGGCGGCGATCGCTCGGCCATGCGGGTCCGGCTGTTCGGCCGCGCCGGCCCGGCGCGGATC
>JAYRLF010000536.1:0-2177 GCA_041905385.1 Allosphingosinicella sp. | reverse complement strand
CGCTCGGCCGGATGCTGACCGAGGCGCAGCGGCGCGGCCGCGAGCGCGCGCTCGTGGTCGGTGCCGCGACCGGTTATTCGGCAGCGGTGCTGGCCCGGCTGGTCGGCTCGGTGGTCGCGCTCGAGGAAGACAAGGCGCTTGCTGATTTCGCCCGCGAGGCGCTCGCCGGCACCGGCGTCACAATTGCCGAAGGGCCGCTGATCGAGGGCTATCGGGGCGCCGGCCCCTATGATTTCGTGCTGATCGACGGCGCGGTCGAGGATGTGCCGCAGGCGATCGTCGATCAGGTCGCCGACGGTGGCAGCATGGCGCTGGCCACGATCGACCGCGGCGTGACTCGCCTCTGCATGGGTCGGGTGGCGGGCGGCGCGTTCGGCATCAATTGTTATTCGGACGCCGCCGCGGCGGTGCTGCCGGGCTTTGCGAAGCCCAGGACCTTCAGCTTCTAATGAACGGAAAAGAGAGCGCGATGCGGGGACGGTTGCTGGCCGCGGTTGGGGTGACCGCCATGATGATGAGCGCTGCGGCGGGCGCCCAGACGGCGCCGGCCGCACAGCGGCCGGCGCAGAGGATGGAGCGACCGGCAGCGGTCGTGCCGGCGCCGACGCCGGTCGACGGACCTAACCAGACGCTGCGCGAGGCGCTGGCGGCGACCTATGCCGCCAATCCGACGCTGATGGCGGAGCGCGCCCAGCTGCGCGCGACCGACGAATCGGTCGCGCTGGCGCGCGCCGGCGGCCGGCCGACGGTCGACGTCGATGCCGGCCTCAACCAGGATCTGCTCACCCGCAACATCATCGGCCGGAACGGGCGCGATTTCAGCGCAGGCGTCACCGTCGGTCTGCCGGTCTATTCGGGCGGCCGGGTGCGCAACTCGGTGCGGGCCGCCAATGCTCGGGTCGACGCTGGCCGCGCCGACCTGCGCGCGACCGAGGGCGACATCTTCACCGAGGCGGTCGCCGCCTATATGGACGTGATCCGCGACCGGTCGATCGTTCAGCTAAATCAGAATCAGGTACGTGTCCTCGAGACCAACTTGCAGGCCACCCAGGACCGGTTCGAGGTCGGTGACCTGACCCGGACGGATGTCGCCCAATCGGACGCCCGCCTCGCGCTCGCCCGCAGCAATCTCGCACTGGCGATGGGCCGGCTCGAGACGTCCGAGGAGAACTACCAGCGCGTGATCGGCCTTGCCGCCGGTAATCTCGCCGCCCCGAATCCGCTGCCGCCGCTGCCGAGCGATCCCGCGACTGCGGTTGACGTCGCTCTGGTCAACAATGCCGACCTCGCCTCGATCGTCAGCCAGGCACGCGCTGCCGGCTTCGATGTCGCCGTCGCGCGCGGCCAACGGCTGCCGACTATCTCGCTCAACAACACGACCCGCTATTTCAATGCGCTCGACACAGCCGACGAGGCAGCCGGCCAGCCAGAGGGCACGCTTCCGAACACGACCACGACCAGCGGTATCGGCCTGTCACTGCGGCTGCCCCTCTACCAGGGTGGGGCAGCTTCCGCCCGGGTCCGCCAGTCGCAGGCGATCCGCACCCAGTTGCTCGAGACCTCGATCGCGGTCGAGCGGCTGGTCACCGCCAATGCCCGCTCGGCCTTCGCCAACTGGATGGCGGCGCGCGAATCGATCGCCTCGAACGAGATCGCGGTGGCGGCCAACCAGCTCGCGCTCGAAGGCGTCCGCGCCGAGCAGACCGTCGGCACCCGCAACGTGCTCGACGTGCTCAATGCCGAGCAGGAGCTGCTCAACAGCCAGGTCGCCTTGGTGACGGCGCGCCGCGACGAATATGTCGCCGGCTTCCAGCTGCTGAACGCGATGGGCCAGGCCGAGGCCGAGGATCTCAATCTCGACGGCGGCCCGCTCTACGATCCGCAGGTCCATTATGACCGCTATTCGCGGACCTGGTCGGACTGGAATGACGGCCCGCCGGCACGGCCGGTCTCGACCCGCACCGTCGGCCCCGAGGAGACCAGCCCGGTCGACGACCTGCCGGTCACCGAGGCCAACAACCCGCTGATCGGGCCGCCGGCGCCGGGCAGCACCCCCGTGACACAGCCCCAGCAATAAGCGATAAGGCGCTGATTCAGGTGGTCCGCTTCCGCGGATCGCTCCGGCCCGCTCCCCCACCCGACCTCCCGACAGGGTGGGCTCTGGGAGGTCGGGTGGG
>JAYRLF010000094.1:8634-11812 GCA_041905385.1 Allosphingosinicella sp. | reverse complement strand
GCGATCTGGGTGAAGGCGACCTTGGTGCCGTTCTCGCCCTCGACCAATATGTGCTGGCGCTCATTGTCCTCGCTCGCCTTGTCGAGATCGGCGTTGAGGAACTTGCCGGGAATGTAGACCACGCTGCGGATCGTGCCGGTGATCGGGGATCGATTGATGTGGACATCGAACACGCTCATGAAGATCGAGACGCGGATCACGGACTCGTCCGACAGGCCTTCGGGCCCGATCAGCTCGCGCGGCGGCGGCACCGTCGCGATCATCGTCACCATGCCGTCGGCCGGCGCGACGATCAGCCCCTCCCCCGTCGGCGTGGTCCGGACCGGATCGCGGAAGAAGGCCGCGGTCCAGGCGGTCAGGCCGGCGGCGAGCCAGCCGATCCAGTCCCAATCGATCACCCACCAGAACAGGAGGGCGATGGCGGCGGCGATGACGACGAACTTGCGCCCCTCCGGGTGCACGCTCGGCATCCGGTAGCGGATTGTCGGCGTGGTGACGGCGTCGGGCTTTTCCAGCGAAGACATTGCCGCGTCTTTAGGGGGTGCGCAGAAATGTGGGAACCAGTTTTCGATCGCCAGCGCCCGGCCAAGCGGCAGGATTGGTTCACGCGAAGACGCGAAGACGCGAAGTAGCCGTGCATCGCGGGAACGGCCGCGCCTTTCCAGCCATTCGCTGGCACAATCCGCGGCGAAGGCGCCTTCTTTCTCCTCTTCTTCGCGTCTTCGCGCCTTCGCGTGAACCAATTTCGGCCGGCGATGCGCTGCACCGGCGGCGAAAACGCACCCAGCTCGCCTCCCACCCCCGGATTGATCACCGGGCCGCCAGCTTCTAAGGCCCTGCCCACATCCATCCTGGGGAAGAGGCAAACAGCCACATGGCGAAGATCAAGGTGAAGAACCCGGTCGTCGAGCTCGACGGCGACGAGATGACCCGCATCATCTGGCAATGGATCCGCGAACGGCTGATCCTGCCCTATCTCGACGTCGAGCTGATCTATTTCGACCTCGGCGTCGAGAAGCGCGACGAGACCGAGGATCGGATCACGGTCGAATCCGCCGAGGCGATCAAGAAATATGGCGTCGGCGTGAAGTGCGCCACGATCACGCCGGTCGAGGAATTCGGCCTCAAGAAGATGTGGAAATCGCCGAACGGCACGATCCGCAACATCCTCGGCGGCGTCGTCTTCCGCGAGCCGATCGTGATCGAGAACGTGCCGCGGCTGGTGCCGGGCTGGACCGATCCGATCGTGGTCGGCCGCCACGCCTTCGGCGACCAGTATCGCGCCACCGATTTCGTCGTCCCCGGCCCCGGCAAGCTGACCATGAAATGGGAAGGCGAGGACGGCCAGGTGATCGAGCAGGAGGTGTTCGACTATCCCGCCGGTGGCGTCGCCATGGGCATGTACAACCTCGACGAATCGATCCGCGACTTCGCCCGCGCCTGCCTCAACTATGGCACGATCCGCGAATGGCCGGTCTACCTCTCGACCAAGAACACCATCCTCAAGGCCTATGACGGCCGCTTCAAGGACATCTTCCAGGAAGTTTACGAGAGCGAATTCAAGGACAAGTTCAAGGAACTTGGCATCGTCTATGAGCATCGCCTGATCGACGACATGGTCGCCAGCGCGCTCAAATGGAGCGGCAAGTTCGTCTGGGCCTGCAAGAATTATGACGGCGACGTCCAGTCCGATCAGGTTGCCCAGGGCTTCGGCTCGCTCGGCCTGATGACCTCGATCCTGCTGACGCCGGACGGAAAGACGGTCGAGGCCGAGGCGGCGCACGGCACCGTCACCCGCCATTTCCGCATGCACCAGCAGGGCAAGGCGACCTCGACCAATCCGATCGCGTCGATCTTCGCCTGGACCGGCGGTCTCAAATATCGCGGCCGTTTCGACGATACGCCCGAGGTCACCAAATTCGCCGAGACACTCGAGCGGGTCTGCGTCGAGACCGTCGAGGAAGGCAAGATGACCAAGGATCTCGCCATATTGATCGGGCCCGAGCAGAGCTGGATGACGACCGAACAGTTCTTCGAGGCGATCCGGGTCAATCTCGAAAAGGCGATGGCCGAGGCGCCCGCCGCCTGAACTTTCGTCGCCGATACGGCTGACAAGCTCTTCGGTTCCTGCATAAAGGAACCATGACGACGAGCGAGTTCAGCACTTCGGGCCTCAGCGACGCCTTGGTCATCCTGGGCGCGGCGGGGATCGTCGTGCCGGCCTTCGCGCGGGTCCGGATCAGCGCCGTGATCGGGTTCATCCTGATCGGCGTTCTGATCGGTCCGTCGGGGCTCGGCGCGATGACGGACCAGGCGCCCTGGCTGAACTACCTCACCATCACCAACGTCCACGCGATCGAGCCGTTCGCCGAGTTCGGCATCATCCTCCTGCTCTTCTCGATCGGCCTCGAGCTCTCCTTCCGGCGCCTCTGGGGCATGCGGCGCCTGGTCTTCGGAATCGGCGCCGCCCAGTTGCTCGGATCGGCCTTCCTGATCGGTGTCGCCGTTCACCTTGCCGGCTATGGCTGGGTCCCCTCCTTCGCGCTCGGCATCGCCTTGGCGCTGTCGTCGACCGCGGTGGTGCTGCCGATGGTCGGCACGACCAGCCCGGTCGGCCGTCCGGTCTTCGCGATGCTGCTGTTCGAGGACCTTGCGATCGTCCCGATCGTGTTCGCGCTCGGCGCGCTGGCGCCGCGCGCGCAGGGCGATGCTTTGTCCGGCCTGCTCTGGACGCTCGGCATCGGAGCAATCGTCATCCTCGCCATGCTCGTGCTCGGCCGGCTGCTGCTGCCGCGCCTGTTCGCCCAGGCGGCGCGGACCAAGAGCCCGGAGCTGTTCCTGTCGGTCAGCCTGCTCGTGATCATCACCGCCAGCCTGGCGACGGCCGCGGCGGGACTGTCGCCGATCATGGGCGCGCTGGTCGCCGGCATCCTGATCGCCGAGACCGAATATCATGGCGAGGTCGAGGTGATGACCGCGCCGTTCCGCGGCCTCGGCCTCGGCGTCTTCCTGATCACCGTCGGCATGGGCATCGACATGCGGTTCATCCTCGCCAACTGGCCCGACCTCGTCCTGGCCCTGCTCGGCGTGATGGTGGTCAAGACGCTCGTCACCGGCGGGCTTCTGCGGCTCGGCGGCAAGCGCAAGGCGGTGGCGGCCGAGGCCAGCCTGCTGATGG
>JAYRLF010000094.1:0-8624 GCA_041905385.1 Allosphingosinicella sp. | reverse complement strand
CCCCTGATCGTGCTGACGGCGGCGGCCGCCGCCGGCCTGATCAGCCGCGAGACGGCAAGCTTCTGGCAGGTGGTCACCGCGATGGGCCTGACCCTCACGCCCTTGCTCGGCCGGATCGGCCGCGACGCGGCACGCCGGATCGAAGGCCAGGCTGCGCCCGACGGCGAGGAAGCGGTGCCGAGCCGCGAATCGCCGCGGGCGGTGATCATCGGGTTCGGCCGGGTCGGCCGGATGGTCGCGGAGATGCTCACCCAGCACGGCAAGGCCTATGTCGCCGTCGATTCGAGCATCGATCTGGTCAAGGGCGGCCGCGCCGAAGGCTTCTCTTTGATCTTCGGCGACGCCTCGCGGCCCGAATTCCTGGACCGGCTCAATCTCGGCCACGCCAGCGCGCTGATCCTGACGATGGACGATCCCGTCCAGGCGGTCCGGCTGGTCAAACGGGTGCGCGCCTGGTGCCCCGATCTCACCATCGTCGCCCGCGCCCGCGATCCGGAGCATGCCGCCGAGCTCTACAAGGCCGGTGCGACCGACGCCGTGCCGGAGACTCTCGAATCCTCGTTGCAGCTTTCCGAGGCGGTGTTGGTCGACCTCGGCATGGCGATGGGCCCGGTGATCGCCTCGATCCACGAGAAGCGCGCCGAGCTGCGCGCCCAGATCATGCAGATGGGCGAGCTGAGCCAGGAGCCGCCGGAGCGCGGCAAGCGCCTGCGGGATGCGGTGGTGAAAGCCGGCTAGAACGGATTGCGACCGACGCGAGTCATCCCGACGAAAGTCGGGCCCATGAACACGAATCCGTCCTGTTTTCGCGGACAATGCCATGGATATCGGGTCAAGGCCCGGGACGCCCCCTTTTTGAATGGAAGACGGCCGACGGCCAGGACGGGCCGCCCGGGCCCCGGTCCTCGGCGGGACCACGTCAGCGGCGAACGTCGTTCTTGCTTTGTTTCCACATCGGTGCTATATGCACGCACGCTCTTTGAAATCGTAAATGACGACTGTCGGCCGCCTCGGCCAGCGGCAGGGATGGCGCGTGCGCTGCCGCGGCCGTCCCCGCCTCCAGAGGCACCTGGAGCACGCGCCGGAAGTTTACGAAGTTGAGGGGGTTTCGTGGGCCTCGCTGTCGATCCCGCCGAGCGGTTCGCGGTCGAGCGCAGGGCGTGCGCCCGACATTTCAGCCCAAAGGTCACGCGAAAAGGTGACGTCACCGTGCAAGTCGTGAACTTCGCGGCCAATCCGTTCAGGAAACTCGCCGGAAACCTGACGAAGTTCGCGAAGTTCGCACGTTCCGATTGGTGAACCGAAGCGCGATCAGGCCCCAATTGTCAGGCCGCGACGTCTTCCTTCTCCAGTGCGCCGCGAACCGCCGCCAGCGCTTCGGCCGCCTTGCCGCCATCGGGACCACCGCCCTGGGCCATGTCGGGACGGCCGCCGCCGCCCTGCCCGCCCACCGCCTCGACCGCCTTGCGGACCAGCTCGACGGCGTTGCGGGATGACGTCAGATCGTCGGTGACGCCGACCGCGACGGTGGCGCGGCCTTCATTGACCGCGACCAAGGCGACCACGCCCGAGCCGACCCGCTGCTTGGCCTCGTCGACCAGGCCGCGCAGCGCCTTGGGATCCATGTCCTCGAGTACCTGGCCGATATAGCCGTGGCCACCGACCTGCTCGGGGCCGGCCGCCTCGGCCTTGCCGCCGCCGCCCAGGGCGAGCGCCTTCTTGGCTTCGGCGAGCTCGCGCTCGAGCCGGCGACGTTCTTCCAGCAGGCTCGCGACCCGGGCCGGAACGTCCTCGGGCGCCGCCTTGAGCGACGCCGCAGCCTCCTTGAGCCGCTCCTCACGGGTCGTGAGCCAGCGCCGCGCCGCCTCGCCGGTCAGAGCCTCGATCCGGCGCACGCCGGCCGCGACCGCGCTCTCGCCGGTGATCTTGAGCAGCTGAATGTCGCCGAGCGCCGACACATGGGTGCCGCCGCACAATTCGACCGAATAGCTGCCCTGGTCGCCGCGGCCCATCGAAAGGACGCGGACCTCGTCGCCATATTTCTCGCCGAACAGGGCGATCGCACCGGCGCCGATCGCCTCGTCCATCGTCATCAGCCGCGTGCCGACCGCCGCATTGTCGCGGATCTGTCGGTTCACGTCGGCCTCGACCAGGTCGATCTCCTCGCGCGTCATCGGCTTCGGGTGCGAGAAGTCGAACCGGAAATAGTCCGGCGCGACCAGGCTGCCCTTCTGGGTCACATGCTCGCCGAGCCGGTGGCGGAGCGCCGCATGGAGCAGATGGGTTGCGCTGTGATTGGCGCGCACCTTCGATCGCCGCTCGGCATCGACGGCGAGGTGGACGGCGTCGCCGACCGCGATCTCGCCCGACCGGATCGTCGCCTGGTGGGCGTGCAGCTTGCCGAGCGGCTTCGACGTATCCTCGACATCGGCCTCCAGGCCCTTGTCCGAGCTGATCTTTCCGGTGTCGCCGATCTGGCCGCCGCTCTCGCCGTAGAAGGGCGTCTGGTTGGTCAGGATCACCACCTTGTCGCCGGCCGCAGCCCGCTCGACGCGCGCGCCGTCCTTGACGAGGGCGACCACCTGCCCCTCGCCGTCATGGCCGAGATAGCCGGTGAATTCGGTCGCGCCCTGCTCCTCGGCAATGTCGAACCAGATCTCTTCGGAGGCCTTGGCGCCGGAGCCTTTCCAGGCGGCGCGGGCCTTGCGCTTCTGCTCGTCCATCGCCGCGTCGAAGCCGGCGCGATCGACGCCGATCCCCTGTTCGCGCAGCGCGTCCTCGGTGAGGTCGTAGGGGAAGCCATAGGTGTCGTAGAGCTTGAAGGCGGTATCGCCCGGAAGCGCATCGCCCTTGCCCAGCCCGGCGGTCGCCTCGTCGAGCAGCTTGAGGCCGTTGGCGAGGGTCTGGCGGAACCGCGTCTCCTCGAGCTTCAGCGTCTCCTCGATCAGCGGCTGGGCGCGGACCAGCTCCGGATAAGCGGCGCCCATCTCGGCGACGAGCGCGGGCACCAGCCGGTGCATCAGCGGCTCGGACGCGCCGATGATATGGGCGTGGCGCATCGCGCGGCGCATGATCCTCCGCAGCACATAGCCCCTGCCCTCGGCCGCCGGCAGCACGCCGTCGGAGATCAGGAAGCCCGAGGCGCGCAGATGGTCGGCGATGACGCGGTGGCTCGCCTTGCGCTCGCCGGCCGGATCGGTGCGGGTCAGCTCGGCCGAGGCGGCGATCAGCGCCTTGAACGTGTCGGTGTCGTAATTGTCGTGGACGCCCTGCAGCACCGCGGCGATCCGCTCGAGGCCCATGCCGGTGTCGATCGACGGCTTCGGCAGGTCGCGGACGATGACGTCGTCTTCCTGCTCATATTGCATGAAGACCAGGTTCCAGATCTCGGTGAACCGGTCGCCATCCTCATCCGGGCTGCCCGGCGGGCCGCCTGGGATATGATCGCCATGATCGTAGAAGATCTCGGAACAGGGTCCGCACGGGCCGTTGGCGCCCATCGCCCAGAAATTGTCCTTGGTCGGGATTCGAATGATCCGGCTCTCGGGCAGGCCGGAGATCTTCTTCCAGAGGTCGAAGGCCTGGTCGTCGGTATGATAGACGGTCGCGGTCAGCCGGTCGGCCGACAGCCCCCATTCCTTCGTGATCAAATTCCAGGCGAGCAGAATCGCCCGCTCCTTGAAATAGTCCATGAAGGAGAAGTTGCCGAGCATCTCGAAGAAGGTGTGATGCCGGGCGGTGTAGCCGACATTGTCGAGATCGTTGTGCTTGCCGCCGGCCCGGACGCATTTCTGCGACGAGGCGGCGGTCGAATAAGGGCGCGTCTCCTGACCGGTGAAGACGTTCTTGAACGGCACCATGCCCGCATTGACGAACATCAGGGTCGGATCGTTCTGCGGCACGAGCGGCGCCGACGGCACGGCCTCGTGGCCCTCGCGGCCGAAAAAGTCGAGGAAGCTGCGCCGGATGTCGTTGGTCGATGTCATGGAGCGGATTTAGGGGACATGCTGCGCTGCGGCAAGCGAGCGCAAGAGGGCTCTCCCTCTCAAACCCGGCTGGGGCGCAGGAAGGATACGCTTCGGCGCCGAAACGATCCGTTAGACTACTTACGCACGTTTACCGTACCGCGCTTGATGCCCGCGTTAAGGCAATGCGCGCCATTTGGCCTTCGGCGCGGAGACGCGGCCGCCGGAAATCTGACACCGGTTAAAACAGAACAGGACTGCGAAGGGGCGCGACTTGCTGGAATCACGGATCGTGGGCGGATCCCAGGCCATGGCGGCCGTGCGTCGACTTGTTCGACATGTCGCCCCGAAGGATGCGACGGTGCTGCTGACCGGGCCCTCGGGTTCAGGCAAGGAGGTGGTTGCGCGCGCGATCCACGCCTTCAGCTTGCGCAAGGACAGTCCGTTCATCGCCGTCAACTGCGGCGCCATTCCTGCCGAATTGCTCGAATCGCAGCTGTTCGGCCATGAGCGCGGCGCCTTCACTGGCGCCCACGCCCAGCACAAGGGCTGCTTCGAATCCGCCCAGGGCGGTACGATCTTCCTCGACGAGATCGGCGACATGCCGCTCGACATGCAGGTGAAGTTGCTCCGCGTCCTCGAAGAGCGGTCGGTCCAGCGCGTCGGCGGTCGGGGCGAGATTGCGCTGGACGTCAGGATCATCGCCGCGACCCACCGCGACCTCGACCGCTCGGTCGACGAGGGACGCTTCCGGGAGGATCTGTTCTACCGGCTCGCCATCTTCCCGATCGAGCTGCCGTCGCTCGCCGAACGGACCGAGGATCTGCCCGATCTGATCGCGCATTTCGCCAAGGCGCTGCCGGCCAGTGAGCGGGTGGCTTTCGAACCGGGCGCCCTCGCTCGGCTCGCCGAGCATCGCTGGCCGGGCAACATTCGCGAGCTCAGGAATTTGATCGAGCGCGCCGCGATCCTGTGGCCCGACCAGCTGATCACGGCCGAACAGGCCGGCGCGCTGCTGCTTCGCCGCGGCCGGATGAGCGCGGCCGAGCAGGCAGCGCTCTGGCAGGCGACGGAGAAGGACGCCGAATTGGGCCCGGCGCCGGAATCGGACGCGAAGGTCGTTCCTATCCATGGCGGGCCGACCGCTCCGACGGATTTCTGCGCCAACAATCCGCTGCCGCTGCGCGACATGCTCGCCGAAATCGAGCGCCGCTATATCGAGGAGGCGCTGACCAGGTCCGAGGGCGTGGTCGCGGATGCCGCCCGCTTGCTCTCGCTTCAGCGGACGACGCTGATCGAGAAGATGCGTCGCCACGACCTCAAGATCGCCTGACCCGGACCGCGCCGCTTCCACTCGCCGCTTCGCCTCACTATTGAGCGGCGATCGTCTGCTTGAGGAGACAAGCGATGCTGCGTTCCGCCGCTCTCGTTTCGGCCATTTTCTCCCTGGCGTCCGCGCCGGCGCTCGCCCAGCCACCGGCGCCGCCGCAGGCCCGCGCGCCGGCCCGCACCGATCTTCCCGCCAATGTCCGCGTCTTCGACGTGCCGCCGGGCAGCCGCCCGCATGACGTCGCGCCCGGCCCGGACGGGCTGGTCTGGTATACCGGCCAGCGGCGCGGCACGCTCGGCATCCTCAATCCGGAGACCGGTGCGGTGCGCGAGGTCCGGCTCGGGGAAGGTTCGGCGCCGCATGGCGTCATCCAGGGGCCGGACGGTGCCGCCTGGATCACCGACGGCGGCCTCAATGCGATCGTCCGCGTCGATCCGCGCACCGACACGGTGAACATCTGGCGGCTGCCCGCCGAATTTCCCGATTCCAACCTCAACACCGCCGCCTTCGATCGCGACGGGGTGATCTGGTTCACCGGCCAGACCGGCGTCTACGGGCGGCTGAATCCGCGCACGGACGAGATGCGGGTGTGGCGCGATCCGGACGGCCGCGGACCCTATGGGATCGCCGCGACACCGGACGGCGAGATCTATTATGTCTCGCTCGCCGGCAGTCACCTCGCCCGGATCGACCGGCAAACGGGCGAGGCCACCATCATCGAGCCGCCGACGGCGCAGCAGGGCGCACGGCGGGTCTGGGCCGACAGCCGCGGCAACCTTTGGATCTCCGAATGGAATTCGGGCCAGCTCAGCCGCTACGATCCGCGCACCCGCACCTGGCGCAGCTGGCGGCCCGAGGGTGAGCGGCCGCGCGTCTATGCGGTCTATGTCGACGAGCGCGACACCGTCTGGATCACCGATTTCGGCGGCAATGCGACCCTTGCCTTCGACCCCGCCACCGAGCGCTGGACCCGCTATCCCGGCAGCGGCGACAACGCCCAGGTCCGCCAGATCCTCGGCACGCGCGGCCGCGTCTATCTGCCGGAATCGGGGCTCGACCGGATCATGGTGGTGCGGACCGACACGCCGTCGTGACCTTGTGGACGACCGCCGCCTGGCTGGCCGCCGCAGCCTTGTGGCAGCCGGCCGACGGTCCCCTCCTCTATCGCCAGTGCCGCGCCTGCCACGCGCTCGAGCCCGAGCGCAACACGCCCGCCGGCCCGACCCTGTACGGGGTCGTCGGCCGGGGCATCGCGGCCGAGCCGGGCTTCAACTATTCCCCGGCGATGCGCCGCTTCGCCGCCGGCGAGGGGCGCTGGACCGTGGCCCGGCTCGATCGCTTTCTCGCCGCGCCCGAGCATGTCGTGCCGGGGACGGAAATGGGCTTTCCCGGTATTCCCGACGCCGACGAGCGGCGCCGGCTGATCGACTGGCTCGGCACCAATCCGGGACAGGCCGAAGGTCGCTAAATTGCGCCGGGCCGCGCATCTGACCCCTTGCGCTTCCACGCAGATGGGTGAAGTCTGGAGGTTTCCCAAAAGGCGCGCAGCCCGCGTCTTCCTCGCGGACCGCGCTTCGGATCGTGGAGGAGATGCTCATGCCCGGAAGAGCTGCAGGTACAAGAACCATCGCGCTCGTCGGGCCTGGCGGCGCTGGTAAGACCAGCCTCGCCGAGGCCCTTCTTTTTGCCGCCGGCGCCAGCGGGCGCCAGGGCAGCGTCGCGGACGGCACCAGCATCGGCGACGCAAGCCCGGAGGCGCGGGCGCGCGGCGGCTCGACCGAGCTCAACCTGATGCATCTCGACTATATGGACGATCACTATGCGCTGATCGACGCGCCCGGATCGGTCGGCTTCGCCGCCGATGGCGCTCTCGGCACCGCCGCGGCGGACCTCGCGATCGTCGTCGTCGATCCCGATCCCGACCGCGCCTTGCTGGCCGAGCCGACGTTGCGCCAGCTCGAGGCGCTCGGCGTCCCGCACATGATCTTCGTCAACAAGATCGACCAGGCCCGCGGCTCGATCCAGACCCTGCTTGAATCGCTTCAGCCGATGAGCAAGTCGCCGCTGATCGCCCGCTGGATCCCGATCCGCGACGGCGAGAAGATCGCCGGCTTCGTCGATATCGCGCTCGAACGGGCTTATTATTACCGGCCCGGCCAACCCTCCGAGCAGAAGGAGATCCCTTCCGATCTCGCCGACCGCGAGGTGCTCGAGCGGGCGCAGATGCTCGAGAAGCTCGCCGATCATGACGACACATTGCTCGAGCAGCTGCTGATGGATGAGGTGCCCGATCGCGAGACGGTGTTCGAGGACCTTCGCAAGGAGACCGGCGCTGGCCAGATCGTGCCGGTCCTGTTCGGCTCCGCGCAGAGCGATTTCGGCGTGCGGCGGCTGTTGAAGGCGCTTCGGCACGAAGTGCCCGATCCGTCGGCGGCGGCGGAGCGGCTCGGCGCGAGCGGGCCCGCGGCATTCGTGTTCAAGGTCAGCCATGGCGGTGCGATGGGCCGGTTGAGCTTCGCCCGCGTGTTCGGCGGCGCCCTCAAGGAAGGGGCGGAACTGAACAGCAGCAGCGGTGAGAGTCTGCGCGTCGGCACATTGTTCGGCGTCCAGGGCGAGAAGACGGCGAAGCTGGCCGAAGCGCGCAATGGCGACGTCGTCGCGATCGCCAAGATCGAGGAGGTTCATGCCGGCGAGTGGCTTGCCGCCGGCAAAGCGCCGCCGAGCCCCGACGTGCCGAGGCCGGTCCAGAATTATGCGCTCGCGATCGCGACCAAGGACCGCAAGGACGACGTTCGCCTGTCCACGGCGCTTCACAAGCTGACCGAGGAGGATGCCGCCTTGTCCTGGGAGCAGGACGAGGTGATGCACGAGACCCGGTTGCGCGGCGTCAATGACGAGCATCTCAAGGTGACGCTGGAACGGCTCAAGCGGCGCTATGGCGTCGCCGTCGACCACCGGCCGCCTGCGGTCGGCTACAAGGAGTCGATCCGCAAGTCGGTCACCCAGCGCGGCCGCCACAAGAAACAGTCAGGCGGCCACGGCCAGTTCGGCGATACCGTGATCGAGGTGAAGCCGCTGCCGCGCGGCGGCGGCTTCAAGTTCGGCGACCGGATCACCGGCGGCGTCGTTCCGAAGCAATGGATTCCCGCGGTCGAGGACGGCGTGCGCGATGCCTTGGTCAAGGGACCGCTCGGCTTCCCGGTGGTCGACGTCGAGGTGACCCTCGTCGACGGCTCCTATCACAGCGTCGACAGCTCCGAGATCGCCTTCCGCACGGCGGGCCGGATCGGCAGGTCGGAGGCGCTCGCGCTCGCCCAGCCGCATCTGCT
>JAYRLF010000535.1:0-2183 GCA_041905385.1 Allosphingosinicella sp. | reverse complement strand
GCCCTGTCGCCCGGACAGGGCTTTGGCTCGCGGGGCGAGCCAAACCTGCTCATCGCGCGAAGCGCGGTGGAGGGGCTTTCCAGCACCGAGCCCCTCCGCCAGCCTGCGGCTGGTCCCCCTCCCCATGAGCTTCGCTCACAGGGACGATAAGCGTGGCAACCGTGGCGATCCCTTGGGGCGCCAACCCCAACCCACCTAAAGCGGAAACACCGCCAATATCGCGACCAGCCCCACGGCCCAGGTCAGCAGGTTCAGCGGCAGCCCGACCCGGACGAAGTCCATGTAGCTATATTTGCCCATCTGATAGACCAGCACATTGGTCTGGTAGCCGAACGGCGTCGCGAAGGCCGCGCTCGCCGCCATCATCACCGCCACCAGAAACGGGCGTGGGCTGACCCCGAGGCTTTCGGCGAGCGCCACCGCGACCGGCGCGAACAGCACCGCGACCGTCGCATTGGACAGCATCTCGGTCAGGAATAGGGTCACCCCGTAGAACAGGGCCAAAGTCAGCACTGGCCCGAGCGGCTCCGACACCTGCACGATCGCGCCCGACGCCGCGCCGGCGAGGCCGCTTTCCTCGAGCGCGATGCCGAGCATTACCATGCCGGCGATCAGCATCAATATTTCCGGTCGCAGTCCCTGATAGGCTTCGTCGGCGCTGATCACCCGCAGCAGGATCAGCAGCACCGCGCCGGCAAAGGCGGCCGCGGCGATCGGCGCGAGGTTGAGCGCGGCCGCTGCGATCACGCCGACGAACACCGCCAGCGACAGGCCGGCCTGCTTCACATTGAGCTGCTGGTGCGGCTCGAACACCTCGGCGTCGCCGACCTCCGCGCCCGACACCCGTTCGCTGAGGCCCTCGGGCATCTCCTCGGGGCCGGTCGACGGCCGCGCCAGGCGCCCGCTCACCACCAGCAGATAGGCCGTGCCGGCCGCCGCGATGGCGAGGCCGACCGGCGTGATCTCGAACAGGCCGAAGGTCGGCTGGCCGGACACCCGCGCCATGTCGGACACGAGCAGGTTGGTCGAGGTGCCGATCAGGGTGCAGCAGCCGCCGAGCACGCACAGATAGGAGAGCGGCATCAGGAATCGCTTCGGATCGAGCTGCAGCTTCTCCGCCGTGTCGCGCACCACCGGCGCCGCCAGCACCACGATCGGCGTGTTGTTGACGAAGCCGGAGACCGCGCCGCACAGGATCATGGTAATCCACAGGCCGGCCGCGCCGAGCCGGCGGCCGAGCTGCACCGAATAGGCGATCAGCCGGTCGAGCAGGCCCGACAGCTCGATCGCGTAGACGATCACGAACAGCGAGGCGAGCGCGATCAGCGCCGGGCTGGCGAACGCATTTTGCGCTTCGCTGGGCCGCACCACGCCGGTCGCAAGCAGCACCGCGGCGCCGGCCAAAGCGACGATGTCGGCGCGCACCTTGTCCCAGATCAGCGCCCCGACCACCGAGGCCAGGACGACGAGTGTGATCAGCTGGTCCGGGGTCATCGGCGGCAAGCTTTGCGCGACGGCCGCCTGTTGTGGCAAGGCACTTCCGGCGTCGCGACGCGAACCGGCGCCGGCGACGAAAGGCGATGGCAGGCGATCATGGGCGCATGACTTGGCGGGCTCTTGTGGCGGCGGGCGTCTTCCTGGCCCTGATCGTGGCGGGCATGCTGTTGCTGCGGCGCGAGGATCAGCCGCGGGTCGAGCCGGTCCCCCCGCGATCGCCGGGCAAGTCGCCGCCGCTGGTCGTGCCGCCCCCGCCGCTCGCCCGGTCGGAGCTGATCGATGCCGCGGCCCGCGCCGCCGATGCCGAAGCGCGCGGCGTGCCGGTGCCGCCCGACGTTCATCAACTGACCGGACGGCGATTCGTGCTGGCGCTGCCGTTCGGCTGTCGCGGGCCGGCGCCGGAACGGGCCGGGGCTCCGTTCGGCTATCGCTACGATGCGGAGGCCGAGACGCTGCGCGTCGTCGTCACGCCGCAGGTCTGGAGCGATGCCGAGTTCGTTCGCGCCGTCGCCGGCGCCGTCCCATATGAGGCGGCCGAAGGCTTCTGGATCGCCAGGCCCTGGATCAAGGCCGATGCCTGTCCCCGCGCCGCGGGTCGCGGCGCCGACGGCGCGCCATCCGACCCGGCGACGCCGGCCGTATCCGCTGAAGATACGCCGTCCGCGGCCGATGAGACGGAAAGGCAC
>JAYRLF010000093.1:0-11884 GCA_041905385.1 Allosphingosinicella sp. | reverse complement strand
TACACCCCCCACCATGAGCAGGTTCGGCTCGCCCCGCGAGCCGAAGCCATGCCCGGGGGGCATGGCGACCTGCTCATCCTCCCTTCCAGGGAGGGGGGTTGCTCCGACTGGCTAAGCTTCGTCCCGGACGCTACATGCGCCGGCAATGGGACATCTCCTCATCGTCATGCTGGGCGGCGCGATCGGCGCCGGGCTGCGCCATCTCGTCGGCGCCGCGGCGCTGGCGCGGTTCGGCCCCGGCTTTCCGTGGGGAACGCTGACCGTCAATCTGGCCGGCGGCCTGCTGATCGGCCTCCTCGCCGGCTGGCTGGTGCGGGCCGGCGGCAGCGAGGCGACCCGACTGTTCCTGGCGGTCGGCCTGCTCGGCGGATTCACGACCTTCTCCGCCTTCAGCCTCGAAACCTATCTGATGCTGCAGCGGGGCGAACTGGGGATCGCGGCGCTCTATGTCGGGTCCTCGGTGATCGGCGCGATCGTGCTGCTCTTCCTCGGCCTGTGGCTGATGCGGGCGCCGGCATGAGCGGCTCGGATCAGGTCCGCCAGTTCACGGTCGGCGAGGAGGATGACGGCATCCGCCTCGACCGCTGGTTCAAGCGCAACCTGCCCGACACGGCGTTCGGCCTGATCGCGCGCTGGGCGCGGACCGGGCAGATCCGGGTCGATGGCAAGCGCGCGACGCCGGGCGACCGGATCGAGGCCGGCCAGATCATCCGGGTGCCGCCGCAAGGCGAGGAAGCACCCGCCGCCGCGCCGCAGAAGCGCCGCCGCGAGCCGCTCACCGAGGAGGAGATCGAGTTCGTCCGCAGCCTCGTCATCTACGAGGATGCGACCGCCTTCGTGCTCAACAAGCCGCCGGGCCTGGCGACCCAGGGCGGCACCAAGACACGCGACCATCTCGACCGGCTGCTCGACGGCCTGGTCGCCGAGGATGCGCCGCGGCCGAAGCTGGTCCACCGGCTCGACAAGGACACGTCGGGCGCGCTGCTGGTCGCGCGCACGGCGCGATCCGCGGCCTTCTTCTCCAAATCCTTTTCGGGCCGGACCGCGAGCAAGGTCTATTGGGCGATCGTGACCGGCGTGCCGTCGGTCGCCGACGGGCTGATCGACCTGCCCTTGTCCAAGCAGCCGGGCACGGGCGGCGAGAAGATGCATGTCGACGAGGCCGAGGGTCAGCCGGCCCGCAGCCGATACCGCATGGTCGAGCGCGCGGGCAACCGCGCCGCCTGGATCGAGCTGCAGCCGCTGACCGGCCGGACGCACCAATTGCGCGTCCATATGCTCGCGGTCGGCCATCCGATCCTGGGCGACGGCAAATATGGCGGGCAGGAGGCGTTCCTGACCGGCGCGATCAGCCGCAAGCTCCATCTCCACGCCCGGCGGATCCGGATCGACCATCCGGACGGCGGCCGCATCGACGTCACGGCCGAGCTGCCCGACCATTTCGCGGCGAGCCTCGCCACACTGGGATTCGACCCGGAGCTCGGCGACCTGCCGCTCGACGAGACGCCGTTCGGCGAGACCGCAGAGGGCAAGCGCAAGGCGGCATCGGCCGCCGCCAAGGCGCGCCGCAAGCAGCGGCGCGGCGAGCGCCGCAGCCGGGGGCGCGGCTAATGCATCCCAACAAGGCTTTCGACTGGGCCGATCATGACGAGATGCTCGCCTTCATCGGCGAGGTCGCCTTCTGCACGGTCTTCGTCGACGGGCCGTTGCTCGTCCATGTGCCGGTGATCGTCCATTCGCCGGACCGGATCTGGTTTCACGTGGCCAACCGCAATCGCGGCGTCGCTTCGCTCGACGGCCGTCGCGGCCTGCTCTCCTGCCTCGGGCCGAACGCCTATATCAGCCCGGACTGGTACGGGACCGACGATCAGGTGCCGACCTGGAACTATGTGACGGTCGAGGCGGAGGGACCGCTGCGCCGGCTGGACGAAACGGAGCTTGCCGACCAGCTCGACCGGCTGAGCGCGGCGCACGAAGCGAGGCTGGCGCCGAAGAAGGAATGGACCCGCGACAAGATGTCGCCGGGCCGGTTCGAGGCGATGCTGAAGGCGATCACCGGATTCGAGCTGGGGATCGACGCGCTGCGGGGCTCGCGCAAGCTCGGCCAGCACAAGAAGGCGGCCGAGCAGCAGGGCGCCGCTGCCGGCCTGGAGCCGTTCAACCCGGCGATGGCGGCGTTGATGGCGGCGGCCGCGAAGGACGCGGCGTCATGAACCGGCTCGCCATCTTCGATTGCGACGGGACGCTGGTCGACAGCCAGCACAATATCTGCGCGGCGATGGCGCATTGCTTCGCCGGCGCGGGGCTCGAGCCGCCGACCAGCGAGCGGACCCGGACCGTGGTCGGACTGAGCCTGGTCGAGGCGATGCAGGCGCTGCTGCCGGAGGCAGAGCCGGACGCGCATGCCGATCTCGCCGAGCGCTACAAGAAGAGCTTCCACCTGCTGCGCGCGCAGGGGCTGGAGGAGGAGCCGCTTTACGACGGCGTCGCCGACCTGATCGACGCGCTCGAGGGCGACGGCTGGCTGCTCGGCGTCGCGACCGGCAAGTCCGACCGCGGCCTCGGCCTGATCCTCGCCCATCACGGCCTCGACCGGCGGTTCGTGACGCTGCAGACGGCCGACCGCCATCCGTCCAAGCCGCATCCATCGATGATCGCCCAGGCCATGGCCGATGCCGGCGCGGCGCCGGAGGCGACGATCATGATCGGCGACACCAGCTACGACATGGCGATGGCGCGGGCGGCCGGCGTGACCGCGATCGGCGTTAGCTGGGGCTATCATCCGACGGCCCTGTTGCAGGAGGCCGGCGCCCACCATATCGCCGCCCATCCGCTCGAGATCATCGAAGTCACGAAGGCGATGGCATGACCGAACCCGACGAGGCCGTCTGGCGAAACCGTTTCATCCTGCTCCAGCTGGTCCGGATCGGCGGCACATTGGTGGTGCTGTTCGCGCTGCTGCTCTGGCAGACCGACATGATCGTGACCGGCGGCACGATCGCCGGCCTGCCGCTCGCGCTCGCCGGCCTGGTCGCAAGCTTCTTCGGGCCGAAATGGCTCGCCGGCCGCTGGGTCCGCCCGCCGCAATCGTGAAGCGCTTCTATAAGCAGGCCATCGCGACCGAGGACGGCGCGATCCATCTCGACGGGCGTGCGGTGAAGACGCCCGGGCGGCAGGAGCTGGCGGTGCCGACCGCGGCCCTCGCCGCGGCGATCGCGGCGGAATGGAATGGCCAAGGCGAGCGGATCGATCCCCGCTCGATGCCGCTGACCGGCCTGTCCAATGCGGCGATCGACCGGATCGCGGCCGACCGGTCCGGCTTCGCCGACGGCCTGGCGCGCTATGGCGAAAGCGACCTGCTCTGCTACCGCGCGGAAGGGCCGGCCGCCCTGGTGGCCCGCCAGGCGGCCGCCTGGGACCCGATCCTCGCCTGGGCGCGGCGGCGCTACGACGTCGACTTCGCGGTCACCGCCGGCATCGTCCATGCGCCGCAGCCGGCCCATACGATCGCGCAGCTCGCACAGGCGGTGCACGCCCGCGACGCCTTCGCGCTCGCCGGCCTGTCGCCGCTGGTGACCGTCTCGGGCTCGCTGGTGATCGCGCTGGCCCTTGCCGAAGGCGCGATCGATTTCGACACCGCCTGGGCGGCGGCGACGCTCGACGAGCAATGGCAGGCCGAGCATTGGGGCGAGGACCCCGAAGCCGCCAAGGCGATGGCCGCACGCCGCGCCGATTTCGAGGCGGGGCATCGCTTCCTCAGCCTGCTCTAGCAGAGTCTAGGCCTCGGTCGGGGCTTCTTCCGGCATCGGTGCAGCGGCCACGGGCGCGCGCGGCAGGAACCAGGCGAGGATGATGCCGGCCGCGACCAGCATCAAACTGTCCGCGACGAAGACATAGATGAAATAGGGCCAGTCGTGCTTGTAGTAGATCGGCTCGCTCAAATGGCTGAAGGCGACGCCGGCGACCGCCAGGATGGATGCGACGCGGGCGCGCGAGCCGAGGTCCGCGACGCGGCTGTCGATGCCGAGCAGCGCCAGGCCCATGATCATGGCGATGACGAAATTGAAGACCAGCCCGACCAGCAGGGTCGCCGGGTCCATCGCCGCGAATCCGCCGGTATTGTAGTGGATGGTGGCGATCGGGCCGCGGCCGAACATGACGGTCTGGGCGGCCGAGCTTTCCGGGGCGGGGACGAAATAGGTGCCGGTGCGCGGCAGGTTCGCCGCCAGAGACTGCTGGACCGAAGCGGCCTCGACATCGCCGACGGTCGAGGTGGCGAGGCCGAGCAGGCCGAGCGGCCCGAAGAAGATGAAGCCGATGACGAACATCGCGATGGCGGCGACGACGGCGCCGAAGATGACGCGGATCATGAGGATCCTCCCCTGTCTGTGCGGGCGGGAGGATAGAGGATTTTGGGGGTGGGGGCGAGTTTTCCTCCCTGTGAGGCGAAGCCTCATGGGGAGGGATGAGCAGGTCGCCCTTTCCCCCGGAAAGGACTTCGGCTCGCGGGGCGAGCCGAACCTGCTCATCGCGCGAAGCGCGGTGGAGGGGCGAACGGCGCCAGTGCCCAGCCCCTCCACCAGCCTACGGCTGGTCCCCCTCCCCATCGCCTTCGGCGACAGGGAGGAAAGAACATCAGCTGACGCTGGCGACGAGCTCGCGGACGAAATCGTGGAGGAAGACGCGGCGGGTGGCCTTCAGCCGCTCGGCCTTGAGGATGTTGTGGACCAGCTCGCGGCACTTCTCAGCGTTGTTGTTGATCAGCACATAATCATATTCGGCCCAATGGCTGATCTCGGCGGCGGCGCGATCCATCCGGCGCTTGATCACCTCGTCGCTGTCGGTGCCGCGCGCCCGCAGGCGACGCTCGAGCTCGGTCATGCTCGGCGGCAGGATGAAGACCCGGACGATGTCCGGATCGACCTGCTTCAGCTGCTGCGTGCCCTGCCAGTCGATGTCGAGCAGGACGTCGCGCCCGTCCTCGATCGTTTTCACCACCTCGCGCTTCAGCGTGCCGTAGCGGTGGCCGAAGACGTGGGCCCATTCAAGGAACTCGCCCTTGGCGACCATCCCGTCGAACTCGGCGTCGCTGACGAAATGATAGTCGCGGCCGTCGACCTCGCCCGGACGGATCGGCCGGGTCGTCGCCGACACCGACAAGGCGACGCCGTCGTCGCTGGCAAGCAGCATGCGCGAGATGGTGGACTTGCCCGCGCCGCTGGGGCTGGAGAGCACGTAGAGCAGACCCCGCCGCTGGAAGGCGCTTGCGATTTCCATGCGCGCTAGTGGCGGAGCGGGCCGCGGCGCGTCAACCCACAGAAGGGCAGACGCGGCGCTTTTCTCTGCTGGAGCGGTTCCCGCTTCGCGCGATTCGGGAGCCGCTCTCCAGTTTCTTGTATTGCCGCGCTTCCTGATCGGAAAACCGGTTCCCACTTTTCCGGGAAGCGCTCTAGATTGACGCCATGGGGCAGAAGGTCGCGCTGCTGCGCGCAATCAATGTCGGGGGACGGATGCTGCCGATGGCGGATCTGCGCGCGATCTGCGCCGATCTCGGCTGGCGGAACGTCCGGACCTACATCGCCAGCGGCAATCTGCTGTTCGACGCCGAGGGCGCCGCCGCGGCGAACGAGGCGGCGCTCGAAGCCGCGATCGCCGCGCGCTTCCCCTTCAAGGTGCCGGTGGTGGTGCGGACGGGCAAGCAATGGGCCGGCTATCCCGACTCCAATCCGTTCATCGAGGAAGCGCGCGAGGCGCCGAATCGCCTGCTGATGCTGCTGTCGAAGCAGCCGCCCGCCGACGGCGCGGCGCAGGCCATCGCGCAAAAGGCGGCCGCCGGCGAGAGGGTCGAACGTGCCGGCGACGCCTTATGGATCTATTTCCCCGAAGGATCCGGCACGTCGAAGCTGACGCCGAGCGCGATCGACAAGGCGATCGGATCGCCGGCCACCAGCCGCAACTACCGCACCGTCGTGAAGCTGAAGGAGATGCTGGAGGGATGAGAGCGTTCGCGCTGGTGCGATCGATCGCGGATCCCGCCAGACTGAGGCGTGCGTCTGCTTTGATGCTGGCGATGGCGATCTCCTTCGAGTCTGCTCGGTCGCAGTCGAACGAAGAAGATGTCCATCTTCCATCGGAGATCAGCATTGCGCCAGTCCAATCACTTGCGACGCGAATGCTGGGCCCTGAACAGGCGCACGACATCGTCTCGTACGTGACCGAGCGCGACGCCCTGATGGGTTTTATGAGCGCTGTAAGATTCTTTCACACGCCGCGACCATTGGGCGACACTTTTTGCGGGCAAGCGATCGATCATGTCAGTCTGCGTCCCGCATACCCGAACCAGCCGGAAGCGGATCGGCCGGTGAGGATCGGTAGCGTTACTCGCGGCATGCAGATCGCTTTAGCGCCTCGTTGCAGACTCAGCGCAGGCCAACGCTTCGCATACGTGAATCCCGGAGTCGGGTTGGAGGCGGCAATGGCTGGATTGCGTGCCTTTGCGGCTTCGCTCCAGCAGGCTCGCTCGCGCAGACGACTGACATTCTCGATCCTCTGGAGCAGCAACTGGGGAGATTGTGGAGACGATGCCGAGGATGCACGCCGAGCCCTCGCCGCTCTGTCGCTTGACCAGGTATTGATCATCAATGGCGACAGACTAACGCCAAGCGGGTTTGTCAGTCTCACGGTATCCTCGGCGCCCGGCCAGATATATTGGGACGTTCGTATCGCAGATTTCGGAACATCCGCTGCTCGCCTCACCATGACGAAGAGGATACCAGCCCCATATTGAGGATCCTGAATTCGAATGCGCCCCTCATCCCGCGCCACTACTGGCTGATTGGCTTCGGCCTGGTCGGCGTGATGGCGGCGATCCTGTTGTGGATGGGGCGCGAGCCGATCTGCACCTGCGGCACGGTCAAGCTCTGGGTCGGCACCGTGCACGGGCCGGACAACAGCCAGCATCTCGCCGACTGGTATACGCCGAGCCACATCATCCACGGCTTTCTCTTCTATCTGCTCGGCTGGATGTTCCTGCGGCGCAATCCGCCCGGCGACCGCCTGATCGCCGCGGTCGTGATCGAGGCGGCGTGGGAGATATTGGAGAACAGCCCGATCATCATCGACCGCTATCGCGAGGCGACGATCGCGATGGGCTATACCGGCGACAGCGTGCTCAATTCGGCCGCCGACGTCATGTGGATGATCCTCGGCTTCGGCATTGCCCGGCGGCTGCCGGTCTGGGGGACGGTGGCGATCGCGCTGGCGTTCGAGCTGATCACCCTGATCGTGATCCGCGACAATCTGACCCTGAACGTGCTGATGCTGGTCGCGCCGATCGACGCGGTGCGGGCGTGGCAAGGCGGCGCCTGAACGCTAGCGCCCGATCCTGAAGCCGTCCCGCTGCGGATCGTCCGGGTCGAAGCAGAAACTGTGGCGGCCGGTCACATGAGCGGTGCCGCCGACCTCGGGGATAATCGCATCATAAGGGCCGAAGTCGGTCTCCTCCGCGATCGCGACCGACATGGTCGTTCCGATGATGCTTTCGATGACGAAGCCGTCGCCGAGCCGCGCCTCGACGCGGGCATGGAGCAGGGCCGCGCGGGCGCTGACGCCCGAGCCGGTCGGCGAGCGGTCGAGCTCGCCGTCGGCGAAGATGCAGACGTTGCGGCTGTGGTGGCCCGGCGTTTCGGGCGGGCCTGTGAAGATCGTCCCGTAGAGGAAGCTCAGCTCGGGCTCGAACGGATGCCGGACCGGATGGGCCGCGGCGACCGCCGCCTTGATCCGGCTGCCGAGATCGATCAGCCGGCCGGCCTCCTCGCTGCGCAGGCGCAGGCCGAGCGGCTGCGCGTCGACGATGGCGTAGAAGGCGCCGCCATAAGCGATGTCGAAGCGAACCGCCCCGAGACCGGGCACGTCGACCTGCCCATCGATCAGCGGCGCAAAGCTCGGCACGTTGCGGAAGCTGGAGCGGACATAGGCGCCCGCCGCGAAATGGGCCCGGGCGAGGATCGGTCCGCACGGCGCCGTGAGCCGGATCGGCCGCGACGTGTCGCCGCCGCGGGTTTCCGCAACGAGCCGCGCCAGCGCGATCACGGCATGGCCGCACATCGTGCTGTAGCCTTCATTGTGGAGGAAGAAGACGTCGAGATCGGCGATGCGCGACGCGGTGACGATCGCGCCGTACATATCGGCATGGCCGCGCGGCTCGAGCATCAAGGCGGTGCGCAGATGATCCCGGTTCGCGGCGAACCAGCGCCTCTTCTCGAGCACGTCGCCATCGGGCATGCCCGGTATCTCGGAGAGAATGACGCGCAGCGGCTCGCCGCCGGTGTGCAGGTCGATCGTGTCGACCCGCAGCCAATGGGAAGGCGGCTGCCAGGTGGACAGCGTCAGCAGATGGTTCATTGCGCGATCCGTGCAAGGTTGCCGGACCCGCATATTCGACAATGACCGCCCGGTCAGCACGATCGAGCGGCGCAGGAACCCCCGTATCCCGGATGAGGCTATTGGCGGCGCCTCAGGCGCCGCCAATCCCTTCCGTCACGACGCCGCTGCCGCCGCAGACGGGACAGGGTTTGCCCTGATGCTCGCCGCGGCCGTTGCAGTGCGGACAGATATTTTCGCCTGTGCCAGGCGTCCCGGGCGCCGCTTCGTCGCCCGGATGGGTATCCGAGATCATCATCGCATCCTTTGCAGGCGTCGGGCCTGGGTGAGATGGCCTTCGACGACCGGCACGATCGACGCCGCCACGCGCCGAAGGTCGTTGCCGGCGCCGCGGCGGGCCTGGTTGCGATGCAGGGCCAGCGCGTCCTGATGGGCCGGGATCTGCTGGTTCAGATAGAGCTGGTCGAACGCAGGACCTCGCGCGCGCTCGAGCTGACGCAGCATCGAGCGGTGACGCGGCTCGAGCCGCGGCGGCGGCGGGTTGATCCTGTCGGCGCGCGCGGCAGCCGCGACCCGCTCCGTACCGCGCCGGTGATCGTCGACGAGCATGCGCGCGAACTCGCGGACGCCGGGGCGAGCGGCACGCTCCATGGCCAGCCGCGACGATTCGATCTCATAAAGGTCGCCAGCACCGGCCTTGGCGACATAGGTGAGCGCGCCGCGCGCGGGCCCACGCTGGGCTTCAGCACGACTGGCCGGATCGGCCGGAACGACGATTGCGGTACCGGCTGCGAGGGCGAGCGCCGACAGCCCGATCAGAGGGGATTTCATGACCATTCTCCCTAGAGAGTTATGGCTCGACAACCGGTGCGGATGATCGCGGTTCCGGTGCGAACAGGGAGAAAAGCCAAGTATTAACGTGCGTTAGTGAGAAGATCGTTCGCACGCCCAAGAGAAGACCAGCCGCGCGCTTGCGACCGTCCAGTAATGACCGCCCTCCACAAAGTGGCCGAACGTCCGAGATCAGCGGCCGAGCATGTTCTCCGGCTTCACCACCCGGTCGAAGGTCGGCTCGTCGACCAGGCCCAGCTCGAGCCCGGCCTCCTTGAGCGTCAGGCCCTTCTCGTGGGCGTACTTCGCGATCTTGGCGGCATTGTCATAGCCGATCTCGGGGGCGAGCGCGGTGACCAGCATCAGCGACTTGTTCATCAGGTCGGAGATGCGGCGCTCGTCGGCTTCCATGCCGTCGAGGCAGCGATCGGTGAAGCTCTCCATCCCGTCGCTGAGCAGGTTGATCGAGCGCACGACATTGGCGCCGATCAGCGGCTTGAACACGTTCAGCTCCATATGGCCCTGGAGGCCGCCGACGGTGACGGCGACATGGTTGCCCATCACCTGGGCGGCGACCATCGTCAGGCTCTCGGCCTGGGTCGGGTTGACCTTGCCCGGCATGATCGAGCTGCCCGGCTCGTTCTCGGGCAGGCGCAGCTCGCCGAGGCCGCAGCGCGGGCCCGAGCCGAGCAGGCGTATGTCGTTGGCGATCTTGGTCAGCGAGACGGCGATGACGTTGAGCACCCCGGAAAGCTCGACCAGAGTGTCGTGCGCGGCGAGCGCCTCGAACTTGTTCGGCGCGGTCTCGAACGGCAGCCGCGTCAGATTGGCGATCTCGGCCGCGAACTTCTCGCCAAAGCCCTTGGGCGCGTTGAGCCCGGTGCCGACCGCAGTGCCGCCCTGGGCGAGCTGGTGGAGCCGCGGCAGCACCGCCTGGACGCGAGCGATGCCGGATTCGATCTGGAAGGCGTAGCCGGAAAATTCCTGCCCCAGCGTGAGCGGGGTCGCGTCCTGAAGGTGGGTGCGGCCGATCTTGACGATATGATCCCAGGCCTCGGCCTGCGCCTTCAGTCGGCGGTGGATCTTGTGCAGCGCCGGCAGCAGCCGGGCGTGCACCGAGCGCGCCGCGGCGACGTGCATGGCGGTCGGGAAGCTGTCGTTGGACGACTGGCCCTGATTGACATGATCGTTGGGATGGACCGGGCTCTTGCCGCCGCGTGTTCCGGTGAGAATCTCGTTGGCGCGGCCGGCGATCACCTCATTGGCGTTCATATTGGACTGGGTGCCGGAGCCGGTCTGCCAGATGACGAGCGGGAACTGATCGTCATGGGTCCCGGCGGCGACCTCGCCGGCGGCCTGCTGGATCGCCTCGGCGAGCTGGGGGTCGAGCCCGCTTTCGCGCGCATTCACCCGCGCCGCCGCCTGCTTCACGAAGCCGAGCGCATGGACGATCTCAACCGGCATCCGCTCGCGGGCGCCGAACGGGAAATTCTCGATCGAGCGCTGGGTCTGGGCGCCCCAATAGACGTCGGATGCGACTTCGATCGGGCCGAAGCTGTCGGTTTCGGTGCGGGTGGTGCCGTTGGCGGTCATGAAGCGAGTTCCCCGAATTGGTGATCGGGACCGCCTATAGCGTCATTTCTTGCGGCTGAAATCCACCGAGACGACGTTCGAGCCGTCCTCGATCGGCTCCGCGGCCGGCGAGTCGTTCTCGGCCTGGTCATGCTCCTCGACCTCGCCATCCTCGTGCTGGGCCTGGAACTGGAGCGCGAAATTGACCGCAGGATCGTGGAAGCCGGTGATCGCCGAGAAGGGGATGAACAGCTTCGCCGGCGCCTGGTTGAAGCTCAAGCCGACCTCGAACCCGTCCTTCTTCACCTTGAGATCCCAGAAGCGGTTCTGGATGACGATCGTCATCTCGTCCGGGAAACGCTCCGACAGGTGCTTCGGCACGTCGACGCCGTTCGCCCGGGTCTTGAAGGTGATGTAGAAATGATGCTCGCCGGGCAGCCGGCCGGTCGCCTCGACCTCGCCGAGCACGCGGCCGACGACCGCACGCAACGCCTCCTGGACGATCTCGTCATAGGGAATCAGGCTGTCGGGCGGCTGCTCGGTCATCACCCGAGAGTCGTAGCGCTGCGGAAAGGCGGGTCAAGCGCGTTGCTCGCACGGCAGCGCCCTTCTATCTCACCTCGATCAGCCAATTTCGAGGAGCCGGCGATGCCGATCGACGCGACCCAGCCTTATGACGACGGCAACATCTTCGCCCGGATCCTGCGCGGCGAGCTGCCCTGCAACAAGGTCTATGAGGACGAGCACGCCCTCGCCTTCCACGACATAAGGCCGGCGGCGCCGACCCATATCCTGGTGATCCCGAAAGGGGCCTATGTGTCCTGGGACGACTTTTCGCAGCGCGCCAGCGAGGCCGAGATCGCCGGCTTCGTCCGCGCCGTCGGCAAGATCGCGCGAGACGAAGGACTGGTCTCGCCCGGCTACAGGCTGCTCGCCAATGTCGGGATCAACAGCGGCCAGGAGGTCCCCCACCTCCACGTCCACATCTTCGGCGGCCGCGGGCTCGGGCCGATGCTTGCCTAGGGTTTGTGTCCGCTATCGCGGACCTGTTCCGGCCCGCTCCCCCACCCGACCTCCCATAGTGTACCCTGTCGGGAGG
>JAYRLF010000534.1:0-2195 GCA_041905385.1 Allosphingosinicella sp. | reverse complement strand
ATTGCTTGTATCGTCGGTGAAGCCCTGGAAGTTGCGGCGCAGCGTGCCCGCCTGCGCCGCAATTGCGAGCGGATCGGTCGGACGCGCGAAATGATCAAAGCCGACCGGCCGATAACGATGTCGCACCAGCAGATCATGGCCGAGCTCTGCCTGCCGGAATCGCGTCGCCGCGTCGGGGAGCGCATCGCCGTCGATCCGGCGCTGCCGCGGGATCAGGTGCGGCACGTGCGCATAGCCGAACAGGGCGATCCGATCCGGGCCAATTGCGAGCGCGGTCTCGAGCGTCTCGGACAATTCGTCGAATCCCTGCCGCGGCAGGCCGTACATCAGATCCATGTTGAGCGAGGTGACGCCGGCTCCGCGCAAAGCGGCGACCGCCGAAGCGATCGTCTCGACGGGCTGGATTCGTCCGATCGCCGCTTGGACGTGCGGCGCCAGCGTCTGGACGCCGAGGCTCGCCCGGGTCACGCCGATCGAACGCATCGCCTCGAACCATGGCGCCGACAGGCCGCGCGGATCGAGCTCGACCGAGATATCCGGCGCGTCCGTGCGGAATTGGGTCACCAGCCGGTCGACCAGCCGCACGAAATCGGTCGCTCCGATCGCATTGGGGCTGCCGCCGCCAAAGGCGATCCGACGAACCTTGCCCCGCCCTTCCAGCCGACGCGCGACCAGATCGATCTCATCGCCGAGCGCGTCGAGATAGCCGGTAAGTCGCTGGCTGCGATTGGCGGCGCCGGTGTTGCAGCCGCAATACCAGCAAATCTGCTCGCAATAGGGAATGTGGAGATAGAGGCTGAGATTATCCTCATGGCCGACGCCGAGAAGCGCATCCTCCATCTCCCGCAGCCAACCATTGTCGACGAATTCGGCGGCGGTCGGATAGCTCGTATAGCGCGGCACCGGCGTTGCGAGCAGCTCGGGATAATAGGTCCACATGGCGGCAGCGTCGGCGATGTCGACGGCCACCGCATTGACCCGTGTCAAATCCGCATTTGAGCGGAATCAACGCGGCTCGCAGCCGCGCCGCCTATCCGAGCGGCTCCGAAACCAGGAATATGGGGCATTAGGAACATGAAGAGACTGTTTTTCGCGGCGGCCGCTTTGGTCGCCACCCAGCCGGCGCATGCCGAGGCCGGAGACGTGTTGGTCAGGCTGCGGGCGATCGTCGTCGCGCCGAACGAGGATTCGAGTGGGATCCTCCCGGCCTTTCCGGCCGAGACCGCAAGCGTGAACGACAGCGTCACGCCCGAGGTCGACGTCACCTACATGGCGACCGATCATATCGGTTTCGAGCTGATTGCCGCCACCAGCCGCCACAGCGCATCCGGCGTGACCGGCACCACCGGGAATATCGGCCGGCTCAGCTCGACCTGGGTGCTACCCCCGACCCTGACGGTCCAATTCCATCCAATACCCGACGGCCCGGTCCGGCCCTATGTCGGCGCCGGCGTCAACTATACCCTGTTCTACGCGGAGGACGCGTCGGACCGGCTCGAGGCCGCCGTCGGCCGCACCCGGGTCAGCATGTCGGACAGCTTCGGTTGGGCCGCCCAAGCCGGCGTCGACATCGATATCGGCCGCAATCTGTTTCTCAACGTCGACGTGAAATATATCGATATCGACACGACGGCGACGCTGCGCACCGCCAATGCCGGAACGCAGCGGGTGCGGATGAGCCTGGACCCCTTCGTCTTCGGCGTCGGCATCGGCACCCGCTTCTGAGCGCATTTGAAAAGCGGCCCTTCCGCTTCACGCGGGAGGGTCGCATTCAGACTCTCGGTCGCCGCGAAGTCGCGTCGCACTGCTTTCATTCACTCGGGCCGTGTGATCGCGCGGTCTTCGCCCTCATCGATCAGGATGCGCAATGCCGCCCCTTCTATGTCGTCGAACTGGCCGTCCTTCATCGCCCAGAAGAACGCCGCGAGACCGGTGAGGCCGAGCACCAATGCCAGCGGGATGAGAAGCGCGAGGCCGGTCATTGCCCCGCGCTCCGCAGTCGCAGGGCATTGCCGACGACGATGATCGAGGAGCCCGACATGGCGAGCGCTGCCACAAGCGGCGTCACCAGCCCGGCCAAGGCGAGCGGAATGGCGAGCGCATTATAGGCGATCGCGATCGCGAAATTCTGCCGCACTACGCGCATGGTGCTCCTTGAAACCTTGATCGCCTTCACGACCGGCAACAATGAATCC
>JAYRLF010000533.1:0-2211 GCA_041905385.1 Allosphingosinicella sp. | reverse complement strand
AGGATGATGCAGAACAAGGCGGCGAGCGCCGACGGCACCCGGCGCCGCTCGAGCCATTCGAGCACCGGCACCAGGGCGATCGCGATCACCAAAGCCGCCGTCACCGGCAGGAAGAATTCGGCCCCGGCGCGCAACGCGAACGGCAAGGCGAGCATGAACGACGCGCCGGCGACCAGGACGAGCGAGGCGAGCAGCCGATCGCGGCGGAAGGCGGTCGCCTCCGTCTCGAGCGCGAGCCCGGACCCGGCCGTCGCCGGCGCGGCCTTGTCGTCGCTCTCCTGCCCGTCGGCCATCGTCACCTATCCTCCTCGCCCCAAGCATGGACGAAGCCGACAGGGCTGAGAAGAGGCATGAGCGCGAGTCTCGGTTCGCTCTTTCAACGGCGATATTGCCGTGAACGCTGACTTCGCCCAAGCGCCACCATTACCAGCCCGCCGATCGTGATGATCGTGCCGGCGACCGCGAGCACGAGCGGAATGTTGGCGAGCTCCTGGTTCCTTTCGCGCAGCAGGAAGCCGATCGCGGCCGAAGCCGCTGCGACCAGAGTGACGACCAGACCGAAATTGATCCTATTGGTCCAATGTTGCGGCTTCACGATCGTCCGCCGCTCGATGACGTCCTGGAAATGCTGGGCGACCCGGCTGCCCTCCACGGCATGATCGTTCGCGATCGGCAGCCGCAATTTGCCGAAGGACTTCGTCACCGTGATCGCGTGCAGGTTACTGATCCTGCTCAGGACCCGGTGGAATTCGATCATCGCCGGATCGCCGGAGCGCACCCCGGCCCCGATGATCCGGCTCGTCCCGCTCGTCGATAGGGGGAAGAAGCTGTCGCCGATCAGGACGCCGTCGCTGCCGAAAATCACCTCCACCCCTTCCGGGCTCACCTGCCGAGGCGGGACATAGTCGTTGCGATGGCTGTGCTCGCTGAGACGTCGATCACTCTCGCGAAACCGGGCGAATTGATCGGGCGGGACCGTCCAGCGGGCGATCGCGGCGCCGCCGCCGCGCATGGCGGCGACGATGCGCGCAGCGCGAAGATAGTTGACGAACAAGGCGGTGCCGAGCGTCCCCGCGAGCAGGCCGAACAGCATCATCGCCGGCGACCGGCGCGTTTCCCCACCGGCCGCGACCATTTCCCAGATTCCGAGCGTCACGGAGGCCATGCCGGCAAGGGCAATGACTCCGAAGAGAATGGCTTTTCGGGTCGGATTGCGCAGGCCACGATTCCGCATGTCGCCCTCAAACTCGTACGACGTCAGGGAGCGACCGCGGCCCGCCTTGTCGACGCGCGAAAGGTGCGCGCATCGCCGATGCTGGTGCCCCCGGACGGACTCGAACCGTCACTCCTTGCGGAACTCGATTTTGAGTCGAGCGCGTCTACCAATTCCGCCACAGGGGCCCTGCGGCCGCACTATCTAGGGGCCGGACCCACAACTGGCAACGGTCGTGATCGCCCTGAAGCCGGGCGGGCCGCAATCGTCCCGCTCGGAGCGGAGCTTATTCGATCAGGAAAAGACACCAGCCGCGGCTGGCGCCTTGGGATTCGGACCGTATCGATTCGGTCCGGGCGTGCCATCGAGCAGCATGAACACCACCAGAATCAGAGCCATCACCATCAGGATCAAGGTTAGCAGCAGCACGCCCAGTCCGAGCGAGGCGAGCGTCGATTCGTCGGGCTTGGGTCCAATCGTCGCGGCGCCGCCGAAAGCCAGGACGAGGATCAAGACATAAGGGATCATCGGGGCGAGGATCCACCAGCCGCTGCGGTTGGTGTCGTGCAGTCGCCGTACCGATACGGCGAGGCTCGGGATCAGGAAAATGAGGCCGATCAACAGGTAGACGCCGGAAATCACGAGGACCGCGCCGCCCGCGGCAGCCAAAGCGGCGAGGTCGCCGGTCAGGACGGCGGCGCCGGCGGTCCCGAAGACCAGCACCCAATAGCCGATCCCGATCAGCACCTGGAGCAGGACCCACGACCAATATTCGGTGCGGCGCGAACGCCCGGAAAAGTCGGCATAGCGCTTCAGCGGCATCAGCATCCACTTCATCACTTGTTCCCCCCTGTTGATGGAGTCAGGCGAAGTCGTTTGTCGTCAGGCGAAAACCTGGCTCGCATCGCCGCCCTTGGGATCGGCGCCATAGGCGTTCGGACCGGCCGTGCCGGGCTGAAGATAGAGGTAGAGCAGGTAGAACCAGCCGAGCAGCGGGA
>JAYRLF010000532.1:0-2221 GCA_041905385.1 Allosphingosinicella sp. | reverse complement strand
CGTCGAGCGGCTCGCCGAGCGCCGGGTGATTTGCGATCTCTCCCATAGCGGCCAGCGCATCTGTCTCGACGCCGCCCGCCACTCGCCGCGGCCGATCACGATCAGCCATACCGGCTGCCGCGCCTTGGTCGACGTGCCGCGCAACAAGAGCGACGAGGAATTGCGGGCGGTCGCCGAGAAGGGCGGCTATGTCGGCATCTACTTCATGCCTTTCCTGACCCGGTCAGGGCCGGCCCGCGCGGCCGATCTGGTCCGTCATATCGATCATGCGATCAATGTCTGCGGCGAGGATCATATCGGCATCGGCACCGACGGGCCGGTCCAGGCGGTGCCCAATCTCGCCGAATATCTGGAGGCTCAGCGCCAATATATCGTGCAGCGGCGGCGCGAGGGGATCGCCGCGCCGGGGGAGCGCGACGACGCGCCCTTCTTCGTGATCGACCTGACCGGGCCCGATCAGTTTCGCCGGCTCGACTCGCTGCTGCGCGAACGCGGCTATCGTTCGGCGCGGATCGACAAGATTTTCGGCCAGAATTTCCTGCGCGTCGCGCGGGAGGTCTGGGGCGCCTGACCTCCCTCCCGGGCCGCGCCCGGGAGGGAAAAGAGACGTCAGGCGGAGGCGCCTTCCATGCTGTGCTTCAGCGCGCTGGCGCGGTCGTGGCCGGCGCGGACCGATTGATAGGCCTCGCGGATTGCGGCCTGGGTCGACGGCGAAAGGTCGCCGTCCTCGAGCGCCGCGTCATATTTCGACTTGAGATAGTCCTCGCCGCGCTCGACCTCCTCGATGATCGCCTTGTCGCCGCCGGTGCCGGTGATCGCCGAGCGCAGGTCGACCCAGCGGCGATGGAGATCGGCCTTGAGCGAGCCGTCGTCATTCGGCGTGCCGCCGAGCGAGCGGACGGTCTCCTGGAGCCGCGCGACGCAGGTGCGGCGCTCGGCGGCGAATTCGCGGAACATCTCGACGAACCGGCCGGTGCCGGCATCCTCGGCCGAGCGCTCGAAACCGTCGGCGCTGTCGATCGTGGTGGTGATGAGGGAATTGAGGACATTGATGTCATGGTCGGTGGCCATTGGCTGCTCCTTGATTGGGGGATGAGGCCAGAACGCCCGTTTCGGCCGATGGTTCAGCTCCGGACCGCTCGCATCGGCCGACTCGACGCCGCTGCGCCCGCGCAGTCGGCGCATGAAGAGCTATAGTATTCATACGATCAGGGCACGGAATTCCGCCAGTTTTTACAGTTAACTTTCTCTTAACCAGTTCCGCATACCAAAACAAAGGAGGCGTGGGGTCAATTGGTCGCATAAGTAGGGAGCGACCGAGTGGCGTGTGTACCGCAGAGCAAGCGGTCCGTTCGTACGTTGCGTGCGGCGATCGGATCCGTGATCTTCCCCATGATCGCGTTCGGCGCGGGCGCATCGCCGGCCCGTGCGATCGACGCAGCGGACGCCCCCGTCACCGCATCGCGTTGGGACCTGCCGCCGACTGACGTTTCGCGACGCGCCGTGCTGCTCGGCGGCCAGAGCGCGATGGCGCAGCTGCTCGTCCAGCAGGGCACCGCCGTCGCGGCCAGCCTGCCGATCCCCGACAAGCCGGTGTCGCCGCCGTCCATGGCGGCCGCCGCGCCGACCGCCGAATTCGGGCCGGCGGTGACGCGCGCGCCCGCCGCGTCGTCCGATTCGCCCAATCTGTTCGGATCGGTCGCCGTGTGGGGGGGCCGGGCGCCCCGCGACACCCTGTGGGGCCCCGCCCAAGCCCGCGGCCGCGCGCGGGGCCCCAGGACCGGTCCGCTGCGCGGCGCCGGCGAGGATCGCGAGGCCATGGTCCGCGCGGTCAATCTCTGGGTGAACCGGCGGATCGACTTCACCGACGACTCGCGCAGCGGGCGTGCCGATCATTGGCAGACGGCTTCGGAATCCTTGGGCCGCGGCCGTGGCGATTGCGAGGATTATGCGCTCGCCAAGATGCAGCTGCTCGCTGCGCTCGGCGTGCCCCAGGACGACATGTATCTGGTGCTGGTCCGCGACCTGGTCCGCCGCCAGGACCATGCCGTGCTGGCGGTCCGGCTCGGCGGGCGTTTCGTCGTGCTCGACAACAATAGCGACGCTCTGCTCGAGGACGGCCAGGTCCGCGATTACCGGCCGGTGATGAGCTATTCGGGCGGCCGCCGCTGGATCCACGGCTATGCCGCCGATCCGGTCCAGCCGCCGCTGCAGATCGCTT
>JAYRLF010000092.1:4145-12067 GCA_041905385.1 Allosphingosinicella sp. | reverse complement strand
ATTGAATGCCCTCAAGAAGGAGGGCGAGGCCGGCCGCAAGAAGATCAACCAATATACCCGCTACGGCACCGTCCTGCTCTGCACCATCCAGGGCTATTTCATGGCGGTCGCGCTGGAGAGCTGGGGCGCCAGCGCCGGCCAGTCGGCGGTGATCGATCCCGGCATGATGTTCCGGATCACGGTCGTGATCAGCCTCGTCGGCGGCTCGATGTTCCTGATGTGGCTCGGCGAGCAGATCACCAGCCGCGGCATCGGCAACGGCGTGTCGCTGATCATCATGGCCGGCATCGTCGCCCAGCTGCCGACCGCGCTCGCGCAATTGTTCGAAGGCGGCCGCACTGGCTCGATGGATCCGTTCGTGATCTTCGTGATCATCGCCTTGGCCTTCGGCCTGGTCGTCTTCATCTGCTTCATGGAGCGGGCCCAGCGCCGGATCCTGATTCAATATCCCAAGCGCCAGACCGCGCGCGGCCAGATCCAGCAGGAGCGCTCGCACCTGCCGGTCAAGGTTAACACGTCCGGCGTGATCCCGCCGATCTTCGCCTCGTCGCTGCTGCTGATGCCGCTGACGATCGCCCAGTTCGCCGGCCAGCAGCAGGATACGGAGAGCTTCTGGGGCAATGCGATCGTGACCGTCACGACCGCGCTCCAGCACGGCGCGCCGCTCTACATGTTCCTCTACGGCGCCGGCATCGTCTTCTTCGCCTTCTTCTACACGGCGGTGGTGTTCAACCCCGAGGAGACGGCCGAGAATCTCAAGAAATATGGCGGCTTCATCCCCGGCATCCGGCCCGGCAAGCGCACCGAGGAATATCTCGATTACGTGCTGACCCGGGTGACGGTGGTCGGCGCCGCCTATCTCGCGCTGATCTGCCTCATCCCCGAGTTCCTGATCGCGCGCGCCGGCATTCCCTTCTATCTCGGCGGCACCTCGCTGCTGATCGTCGTCAACGTGACGATGGACACGGTGACCCAGATCCAGAGCCATCTGATCGCGCACCAATATGGCGACCTGATCAAGAAGGCGAAGCTGAAGGGCGGGCTGCGGCGCAGCTAGGGAAGCGATGCGCGAAAAAGTGGGAACCGGTTTTTCGCAACAGGCATCGCGTCAACAAGGACTCTTGGGGGCGGCAATGGCGACCAACATCATCCTGCTCGGGCCTCCGGGCGCCGGCAAAGGGACCCAGGCGTCGCGGCTGGTCGACGGCCGCGGGATGGTCCAGCTCTCGACCGGCGACATGCTGCGCGCCGCGGTCAAGGCCGGCACGCCGGTCGGCCTCAAGGCCAAGGCAGTGATGGAAGCGGGCGAGCTCGTTTCCGACGCGATCGTCTCGGCGCTGATCGGCGAACGGCTCGACCAGGCCGAGGCCGCGACCGGCGCCATCTTCGACGGCTATCCGCGCACCCAGGCCCAGGCCGAGGCGCTCGACCTGCTGCTCGCCGAACGCGGCCGCAAGCTCGATCACGTCATCGAGCTCGCCGTCGACGAGGACGCGCTGGTCGACCGGATCACCGGCCGCTTCACCTGCGCCAGCTGCGGCGAAGGCTATCACGACCGCTACAAGCAGCCCGCCACGCCAGGCACGTGCGACGTCTGCGCCGGCCACGAATTCAAACGCAGGCCGGACGACAATGAGGAGACGGTGCGCACCCGCATGGCCGAATATCGCGCCAAGACCGCGCCGATCCTGCCTTATTACGAAGCGCGCGGCCTGGTGCGCCGCGTCGACGGCATGGCCGCGATCGACGAGGTCGGCGCGGCGATCGACGCCATTCTCGACAGCTGACGCCGATCACCATCCACCAGCGTGAAGCAGCGCGCCGGCTGTGCCGTCGGACGCGGGGAGCGCTTGACTCCTGATCAGCGCAGTGTACTTTGCAATACAAAGTACAGGAGGAATGTGATGCGACTGATCGGTTTCCTGGCCCGGGCCGTGATGGCGATGGCGGCGCCGGCCGCCGCCCAGAACCCTTATGACCCGGCCGTGCGCATTCCGGCGCAACGCGACGCCATGGCGCGCCTCGCCTTCCTCGACGGCACCTGGCGCGGGCCGGCCTGGTCGGTCACGCCGGAAGGACGGCAAGAGCTGGTCCAGACCGAGCGTGCCGGCGTCTTTCTCGACGGGTCGGTCAAGGTGATCGAAGGGCGCGCCTATCGCGCCGACGGCAGCATCGGCTTCAACGCGCTCGCGGTGATTTCCTACGATCCGACCAGCCGAACCTACAGCATGAACTCGCACGCGCTCGGCTTCAGCGCCACCTTCCCGCTCCAGGTGACCGCCAACGGCTTCAGCTGGGAGCGTCCGGCCGGTCCGAACGCGACGATCCGCTACACGACGCGGATCGAGAACGGGACCTGGCACGAAATTGGCGAGCATATCGCTGCCGGCCGCGCGCCGGCCCGCGTCTTCGAGATGACCCTCACCCGGGTCGGCGACAGCGACTGGCCGGCGGCCGGCGCGGTGCCGAGGAACTAGCCGTCGACCAACCCGACAATCCGCGCGACGGCGATTCCGCCAAGGCGGTGGCTTCTTTGGAAAAAGTGCTATGTTCCCCCGATCGCGACTCCGGGGCTCGTGCTGCGGCCGGAGCGCATCCTCGATCCTGGGAGGCGGGTGAAATGAGCGGAGACAGCCTGATTATCGAACCGATTCTGGACCATTCCAAGTCCGAACATGTTGATCTGCCCGGCTTCATGGAGGGCGTGAAACGGCGCAATCCCGGGCAGACCGAATTCATTCAGGCCGTCCAGGAGGTCGCCGAGGACATTTTCGAGTTCATCGACGGCAAGGAGCAATATCATCGCTGGCAGATCCTGCGCCGGATCGCCGAGCCCGACCGGGTCGTTTCGTTCCGCGTCTGCTGGGAGGACGACAATCACAATATCCGCGTCCAGCGCGGCTATCGGGTCCAGAACAACAATGCGATCGGCCCCTATAAGGGCGGCATCCGTTTCCACCCGAGCGTCAACGAATCGATCCTGAAGTTCCTGGCCTTCGAGCAGACCTTCAAGAACGCGCTGACCGGCCTCCCCATGGGTGGCGGCAAAGGCGGCGCCAATTTCAATCCGAAGGGCAAGAGCGACGGCGAGATCATGCGCTTCTGCCAGAGCTTCATGACCGAGCTCTACCGCCATATCGGCGCCGACGTCGACGTGCCGGCCGGCGATATCGGCGTCGGCGCGCGCGAGGTTGGCTATATGTTCGGCCAGTATAAGCGCATCACCAACCAGTTCACCGGCGTGCTGACCGGCAAGGGCATGGAATATGGCGGCTCGCTGATCCGCCCCGAGGCGACCGGCTATGGCGCGGTCTATTTCCTCGAGAACATGCTGAAGACGAAGGGCAGGGACCTGTCCGGAATGCGCGCCGTCATCTCCGGCTCCGGCAATGTCGCGACCCATGCCGCCGAGAAGATCAACCAGCTCGGCGGCAAGGTGCTGACCCTGTCGGACAGCGAGGGCTTCGTCCACGATCCCGAGGGCATCACCCAGGAAAAGGTCGACTGGGTCAAATCCCACAAGACCAAGCGCCGCGGCCGCATCTCCGAATATGCCGAGGAGTTCACCAACGCGACCTTCCACGCTGGCAAGACGCCGTGGGGCGTCGAATGCGACGTCGCCTTGCCCTGCGCGACCCAGAACGAACTGCTCGGCGACGACGCACGCACCCTGGTCCGCAACGGCTGCATCGGCGTCAGCGAGGGCGCCAACATGCCGACCAATCTGGACGGCGTGCACGTCTTCAAGGAGGCGCGGATGCTCTACGCGCCGGGCAAGGCCTCGAACGCCGGCGGCGTCGCCGTCTCCGGCCTCGAGATGAGCCAGAATTCGGCGCGGATCAGCTGGAAGGAGGAGCAGCTCCAGCAGCTGCTGCGCGACATCATGGACGGCATCCACCAGCGCTGCCTGGAATATGGCGACCGCGGCGGCGGCTATGTCGACTATGTGAAGGGCGCCAATATCGCCGGCTTCAAGAAGGTCGCCGACGCCATGCTCGCCTTCGGCGTGGTCTGAGCCCTTGGCCGACGGCGGGGGCGCATCGGCCGTGCAGGCCGCGGGCGGGGCACAGCCTCGCCTGCGCCGCGCGGCGCGGCGGCTGCGCTACGTCACCACCGCGCTCTGCGCCGTGATCGGCGTCGGCATCGCGCTGGCGATCTGGATGGTCCTCGCCGACCGACGCGAGAGCATGCCGGCGATGCAGGTGGTCGACGGCGGCCTCCATCCCTGGGCGATCGCCTTCTCGCTGGCTCTCGTCGGGCTGCTGGTCGTGCTGGCCTTGCTGCGACTGGTCCGATTGCTGAAGCGGGTCGAGGGCGGGGCGCATTTCACCATCGCCCGCGATCTGCGCGCCTTCGCCGCCTTTCTCTTCTCGGCTGTGCTCGTCGCCGTCCTCTGCCCGGCCCTGGCGCATATCGCGCTGTCGCTGGCGACGGGGGTGCGGCCCGGGCCGGTGCCGATCACGCTCGACCTGTCGCAGCTCGCCATGCTGCTGATCAGCGGCCTGCTCTTCTTCGTGGCGGGGCTGCTCGACGAGGCGGAGCGGATCGCCGAGGAAGCCCGCCAAATCCTTTGATCGTGCCGGACGCGAAAAGGGCCGCCCATTCGGACGGCCCTTCCTAAGTTCGTCTTCCCGAAGCTGTTCAGGCCGCCTCGACCTCATCGTCCGCCATGACCGGACCGCTGTCCTGGCCCTTGGCGTCGGGGTCGCGGTCGACCAGCTCGATGATGCCCATCGGCGCGGCGTCCGAAGCGCGCAGGCCGGCCTTGATCACCCGGGTATAGCCGCCATTGCGGTCGGCATAACGCGACGCGAGCACGTCGAACAATTTGGTCAGCTGGACGTCATCGAGCAGCCGCGCATGCGCGAGCCGACGATTGCTGAGGCCGCCCTTCTTGGCGAGCGTGATCAGCTTCTCGACATAGGGCCGAAGCTCCTTCGCCTTGGGAAGCGTGGTCGTGATCTGCTCGTGCTTGATCAGCGCGGCGGCCATGTTGCGGAACATGGCGATACGGTGGCTGGAGGTGCGGCCGAGCTTACGGCCGCCGACGCGATGGCGCATGTCTTCTTCCTTCGTTCGTCCGGAAGCCGTGTCAGGCACTTCCGGCCAGGCGGCCAAGCAAGGGGACCGCCCAAACCCTTTTGCTCGAAATCGAGCCGCGCAAAAAGGGCGGGACAATTTGCCCCGCCACGCGCGTCGTTCCCAAAGCCGATCGGGGCCCGGAAGTCAAGGATTTCCGGGCCCTTAAGGCAACAAGCCTTGCCGGTCAGCCCTTGCGGTCGCCGCGGTCGCCCTGGCCCTTCTTGGCCTCGTGCTTCGCGTCGACCCGCTGATCGGCGGCATGGCTACGGCCGACGTCGACGACATGCTTGAACTGGCCCTCCTTGTCGCGCCGGACATAGCGCTTGTCGGTGCCGGTATCGATCAGCTCACGCGTGCCTGCCATGAAACAAGCTCCTGCTTTTGTTGACGATTGCCCTGGTGAACCGGCGGATTCGGCCTTTGTTCCGGGCGCCGTCGGAATCGGAGAACCTTCGATCCTATCATGCGTTAGGATCCGGTCGGGCGCCCCGGTCCTAGGCTACGTCGCGCCCGGCGGGGCCGGGCCGGCGCGCCGGACCGGCCTCACGCCCAAAGGAAAAGGGCCGCCCCGAAGGACGGCCCTTTCTCGTTTCCGGATCGGAAGGCGGCTCAGCCGAGCAGCTCTTGCTCCAGCTTCTTCGCCATCTCCTCGATATTCTCCGGCGGCCATCCGGGGATGTCCATGCCGAGCCGCAGGCCCATCGAGGCCAGCACTTCCTTGATCTCGTTCAACGACTTGCGGCCGAAATTCGGGGTCCGCAGCATCTCGGCCTCGGTCTTCTGGACCAAGTCGCCGATATAGATGATGTTGTCGTTCTTGAGGCAGTTGGCGCTGCGCACCGAAAGCTCCAGCTCGTCCACCTTCTTGAGCAGGTAGCGGTTGAGCTGGTTGGCGTCGGCCTCGGTCTCGGCCGCGCTCGGCGCGGCGATGCCGGCCATGGTCGGCACGCTGACCATGCCCTCGTCGAAGTGGACAAACAGCTGCAGCTGGTCCTGCAGGATCCGCGCCGCATAAGCGAGCGCGTCGTCCGGCGTGACCGTGCCGTCGGTGTCGACGGTCAGCGTCAGCTTGTCATAGTCGAGCTCCTGGCCGACGCGGGTATTCTCGACCTTGTAGCTGACCTGGCGGACCGGGCTGTACAGAGCATCGACCGGAATGAGGCCGATCGGCGCGTCGGCCGGACGGTTGGCGGCGGCCGCGACATAGCCCTTACCGGTCTCGGCGGTCAGCTCCATGTTGAGCGTCGCGCCCTCGTCCAGGTGGCAGATGACCAAATCAGGGTTCATCACCTCGATGTCGCCGGTGGTGGCGATCTGGCCGGCGGTGACCTCGCCCGGGCCGGTCGCGGAAAGCTGCAGCCGCTTCGGGCCTTCGCCTTCCATCTTCAGCGCGACCTGCTTGACGTTGAGGACGATGTCGGTGACGTCCTCGCGCACGCCGGCGAGGCTCGAGAATTCGTGCAGCACGCCCTCGATCTTGATCGAGGTGACGGCGGCGCCCTGCAACGAGGAGAGGAGAACGCGGCGAAGCGAGTTGCCGAGCGTGAGGCCGAAGCCGCGCTCCAGCGGCTCGGCGACGAAGGTCGCCTTGCGGCGGGAGTCGCCGGTCGCCTTCTTCTCGAGCGCGTTGGGCTTCTTCATTTCCTGCCAGTTCTTTGCGTTGACGGCCATGATGTTCCCTTGGCTGCTTTGGAAGGTGCCGGAGCCCCTTCCAGTTTCAATTTTATTGCCGGCGGCGTCCGCGGACGCCGGCCGGGAAATCAGACCCGGCGGCGCTTGGACGGGCGGACGCCGTTGTGCGGGATCGGGGTCACGTCGCGGATCGACGTGATCTGGAATCCGACCGCCTGCAGCGCGCGCAGCGCGCTCTCGCGGCCCGATCCGGGGCCCTTCACCTCGACCTCGAGCGTCCGAACGCCATGCTCGGCGGCCTTCTTGCCGGCATCCTCGGCCGCCACCTGGGCGGCATAAGGGGTCGACTTGCGCGACCCTTTGAAGCCCATCATGCCGGCGCTCGACCAGGCAATCGCATTGCCCTGCGCGTCGGTGATGGTGATCATCGTGTTGTTGAAGCTGGCGTTCACATGGGCGACGCCGGCGGTGATGTTCTTGCGCTCGCGCCGCCTGAGGCGCTGAGGTTCGCGTGCCATATCTCTACAATCCTACCAAATCTGTTGTTCGGGCGCCGGTGCTGCTCAAGCGTGCCTCCGGCGGAGAAATAAGCGCCCCGCGCTTATTTCTTCTTGCCGGCGATCGGCTTGGCCTTGCCCTTGCGGGTGCGCGCATTGGTGTGCGTGCGCTGGCCGCGGACCGGAAGGCCCTTGCGATGGCGGAGCCCGCGATAACAGGCCAGGTCCATCAGCCGCTTGATGTTCATCGCGGTCTCGCGGCGCAGATCGCCCTCGACCGTATGATCGGCGTCGATCGTCTCGCGCAGGTGCAGGACTTCCTGGTCGGTCAGGTCCTGGACGCGGCGGTCGGACGGGATGCCCAGCTTCGCGGTGATTTCCTTGGCCTTGGTGCGGCCGATGCCGTGGATGTAGGTGAGCGCGATTTCCACGCGCTTGTTGGTCGGGATATTCACACCCGCAATACGTGCCATGTGCTTCTGTTCTCCTGCTCCACAGGGCGGCAGGCACACCGCCCCATCTCAGCGCTTTGAATGGCCCGTTAAAACAGGCAAAGCCGACGCGCGCACGAAGGCGCCGCCGGGTTACCGGTTAACGGGATGAGGTGCAGATAGGAGCGCAACAGGGCGCTGTCAACAGCGGCAGAGAGAAGAATCGTGCCAAATCAGGCGTCGACGCGCAATGGGAAATAAGCGCGGAGCTGGTCGATCG